>NZ_JAZDCT010000016.1:0-121319 GCF_036324045.1 Pseudomonas carassii
TTGCGAAATCTGTAAAACACCGTTGCATCTAAGACTAAGGTCGTCTGGTTGGCGTCCAGCGGCAGCATAAAGTTGGAGTCGGGTTATCCCTACTCTGTGCTGCTAGGACAAAAACAATGAACGACAGCATTTACCAATCGATACAGAACAGTCCGCGCTTCAAGGAACTGGTCACCAAGCGCGAGCGCTTCGCCTGGATTCTCTCGGCGATCATGCTCGGCCTCTACTGCGCCTTCATCCTCCTCATCGCCTATGGCCCGCACGTGCTGGGCGCCAAGCTCAGCCCCGACTCGTCGATCACCTGGGGCATTCCCCTGGGCGTCGGGCTGATCGTCTCGGCCTTCGTGCTCACCGCGCTCTACGTGCGTCGCGCCAACGGCGAGTTCGATGAACTGAACAAGGCCATTCTCGAGGAGGCCAAGCAATGATCCGTCACGCCAAAACCCTGGCCGTCCTGGCCTGCGGTGCCTTTGCACCCGCCGTGTGGGCCGCCGATGCCCTGACCGGCGAGGTGCAGAAACAGCCGCTGAACGTCTCGGCGATCGCCATGTTCGTGGCCTTCGTCGCCTTCACCCTGGGCATTACCTACTGGGCCTCCAAACGCAATAAGTCGGCGGCCGACTACTACGCCGCCGGCGGCAAGATCACCGGCTTCCAGAACGGCCTGGCGATCGCCGGTGACTACATGTCGGCGGCCTCGTTCCTGGGTATTTCCGCGCTGGTGTTCACCTCGGGCTACGACGGCCTGATCTACTCCATCGGCTTCCTGGTCGGCTGGCCGATCATCCTGTTCCTGATCGCCGAGCGCCTGCGCAACCTGGGCAAGTACACCTTCGCCGACGTGGCCTCGTATCGCCTCGGGCAGAAGGAAATCCGCACCCTGTCGGCCTCGGGCTCGCTGGTGGTGGTGGCGTTCTACCTGATCGCGCAGATGGTCGGTGCCGGCAAACTCATCGAGCTGCTGTTCGGCCTGGACTACCACGTGGCGGTGATCCTGGTGGGCATCTTGATGTGCCTGTACGTGCTGTTCGGCGGCATGCTCGCCACCACCTGGGTGCAGATCATCAAGGCGGTGCTGCTGCTGTCCGGTGCCAGCTTCATGGCGCTGATGGTGATGAAGCACGTGGGCTTTGACTTCAACACCCTGTTCTCCGAGGCGATCAAGGTGCACGCCAAGGGCGAGGCGATCATGAGCCCGGGCGGCCTGGTCAAGGACCCGATCTCGGCGTTCTCGCTGGGCCTGGCGTTGATGTTCGGTACCGCCGGCCTGCCGCACATCCTGATGCGCTTCTTCACCGTCAGCGACGCCAAGGAAGCGCGCAAGAGCGTGCTCTACGCCACCGGTTTCATCGGCTACTTCTACATCCTGACCTTCATCATCGGCTTCGGCGCGATCCTGCTGGTCAGCACCAACCCCGACTTCAAGGACGCCGCCGGCGCCCTGATCGGCGGCAACAACATGGCGGCGGTGCACCTGGCCGATGCCGTGGGTGGCAGCGTGTTCCTCGGCTTCATCTCGGCGGTGGCCTTCGCCACCATCCTGGCGGTGGTCGCCGGCCTGACCCTGGCCGGTGCCTCGGCGGTGTCCCATGACCTGTATGCCAGCGTCTGGCGCAAGGGCAAGGCCAACGACAAGGACGAGATCCGCGTGTCGAAGATCACCACCATCGCCCTGGGCGTGCTGGCGATTGGTCTGGGCATCCTGTTCGAGAAGCAGAACATCGCCTTCATGGTCGGCCTGGCCTTCTCCATCGCCGCCAGCTGCAACTTCCCGGTGCTGCTGCTCTCGATGTACTGGAAGAAACTGACCACCCGCGGCGCCATGATCGGCGGCTGGATGGGCCTGGTCAGCGCGGTGGGCCTGATGATCCTGGGCCCGACCATCTGGGTGCAGATCCTCGGTCATGAGAAAGCCATCTATCCGTACGAGTACCCGGCGCTGTTCTCGATGATCATCGCCTTCGCCGGCATCTGGTTCTTCTCGGTCACCGACAAGTCCAAGGCCGCCGAGGACGAGCGCGCGCTGTTCTTCCCGCAGTTCGTCCGTTCGCAGACCGGCCTTGGAGCCAGCGGGGCGGTTTCCCACTGATCCAGGCTGCTGTCTGAACGACGCCCCGGCTTGCCGGGGCGTTTTCGTTCAACGGGGAGCCAGCTGCAATGGCAGGCTCATATCCGACCGAGCAGCAACAGGATCAACAACACCACCAGCACCACGCCGATGATGCCGGAAGGACCGTAGCCCCAGCTGCGCGAGTGGGGGAAGACCGGCAAGCCACCGATCAGCAGCAGGATCAGGATGATGATGAGGATCGTGGTCATGGTGGAGTCCTTGCGTGGTTGAGGGTCAAGGGCCTCGGAATGCTGGGCGCTTACTGTTCCGACTGTTGGCGGTGGGCAAAGATTCCATCGGTTGTGCCGGCCCCGGGTGGATGGATCCTCATTCAGCATTCTGATGCTGCACCGCTGTGGCCTGCGTTCTGGCTAGACTCCAGGCCAATCCCACTGTTCAAGGCAGCTGACCATGCACAACCGAATGATGATCACTGGCGCAGGCTCTGGCCTTGGCCGCGAGATCGCCCTGCGCTGGGCCCGTGATGGCTGGCGCCTGGCCTTGGCCGATGTCAATGAAGCGGGCCTGCGCGAGACCCTGGAACTGGTGCGCGGTGCTGGCGGTGAAGGCTTCATCCAGCGCTGCGACGTGCGCGACTACAGCCAGCTCACCGCCCTGGCCCAGGCCTGCGAGGAGAAGTTCGGCGGCATCGATGTGATCGTCAACAATGCCGGGGTGGCCTCGGGCGGGTTCTTCGCCGATTTGTCCCTGGAGGACTGGGACTGGCAGATCGCGGTCAACCTGATGGGCGTAGTCAAGGGCTGCAAGGCCTTCCTGCCGCTGCTCGAGCGCAGCCGCGGGCGGATCATCAACATCGCCTCCATGGCCGCCCTGATGCAGGGGCCGGGCATGAGCAACTACAACGTGGCCAAGGCCGGTGTACTGGCATTGTCCGAGAGCCTGCTGGTGGAGCTGCGCCAGGTCGAAGTGGCGGTGCACGTGGTGTGTCCTTCGTTCTTCCAGACCAACCTGCTCGACTCGTTCCGCGGGCCGGATCCGGCGATGAAGGCACAGGTGGGCAAGCTGCTGGAAGGCTCGCCGATCAATGCCGCCGATATTGCTGAGCATATCCACCAGCGGGTCGCCGCTGGCGAGTTCCTGATCCTGCCCCATGAAGCCGGGCGCCAGGCCTGGCAGCTCAAATGCCAGGCGCCTCAGCGGCTGTACGATGAAATGGCGGACATGGCGGTGAAAATGCGGGCGAAGGCACGCAAAATCGCGCATTGAGGGAAGTTTCTGTAGGTTTTTTTACCCTCGCCAGTAGGTCGCGTCTATTTATCCTGAGAAGGATTGAGTAGGCCAAAGCTGGCGGGGCAGTCTCCGATTTTCCCTTGAGCTGGAGGATCGGAACATGCTGGTAATTGGACGAGAAGTGGGCGAGGTCATCGTCATTTCCGAAAACATCAGAATCCAGGTGATGTCCGTGGAGAACGGCCAGGTCCGTTTCGGTATTTGCGCGCCGCGCGAGGTGGAGGTGCACCGGGTCGAGGTGTACAAGCGCATCAAGGCACTGGAGCTGGAGAAGCAACAAGCTTGAAGGCCTGCTACTCGAACAGCTCCTGCGGAACCTCATGCTTAGCCAGCAACTGGCACTGCTGGCTGTCCATGTCGAACAGGATGAAGGCCTGCCCCTTGGCCAGGGCCTGGCGCACCCGCAGCACGCGGGTTTCCAGCGGCGTGTCATCGCCGTTGTCGGTGCCGTCGCGGGTGACGAAGTCCTCGATCAGACGGGTCAGGGTTTCGGCTTCGAGTTGGTCGTAGGGAATCAGCATGGTCTGGGCGGTGGTTGTGGGAATGGGGGCATGCTACGTGAATTTACTATTCCCTTGTAGGAGCGGCCTTGTGCCGCGAACGGGCCGCAAAGCGGCCCCGGCGATCTTTGATCCAGGGGTCGCTACGCGACCCGTTCGCGACACAAGGCCGCTCCTACAGGGGTAGGCGTATGAGCTTAGCTTTTGTTGCCCACCAGGCTGTCCACCGCCGGCACCCGGGTGTCGCTTTCCATCTGCGCGTCGTGTTCCAGCTGGTGGCTGAAGCGCTCCAGTGAGGCATTGGCCGGCTGCGAGTCGCTGGCGAACACCGGCGGGCTGAGCAGGTAGGCGCCGAGCAGCCGGCTGAGCGCCGCCAGGCTGTCGATATGGGTGCGCTCGTAGCCATGGGTGGCATCGCAGCCGAAGGCCACCAGGGCGGTGCGGATATCGTGCCCGGCGGTCACCGCCGAATGGGCGTCGCTGAAGTAGTAGCGGAACAGGTCGCGGCGTACCGGCAAATCAGCATCGCCGGCCAGCTTCAGCAGGTGGCGCGACAGGTGATAGTCATAAGGCCCGGAGGAATCCTGCATGGCCACGCTCACCGCGTGCTCGCTGGAGGCCTGCCCCGGTGCCACCGGGGCGATGTCGATGCCGACGAATTCGCTGACGTCCCAGGGCAGGGCGGCCGCGGCGCCTGAGCCGGTTTCCTCGGTGATGGTAAACAAGGGGTGGCAGTCGATCAGTGGCTGGCGGCCGCTTTCCACCACGGCCTTGAGCGCCGCCAGCAAGGCCGCCACGCCGGCCTTGTCGTCCAGGTGGCGGGCGCTGATATGGCCGCTTTCGGTGAACTCCGGCAGCGGGTCGAAGGCGACGCAATCACCGATGGCGATCCCCAGCGCCTCGCAATCGGCGCGGGTGGCGCAGTAGGCGTCCAGGCGTACTTCCACATGTTCCCAGCTGATCGGCATCTGGTCGATGGCGGTGTTGAAGGCGTGCCCGCTGGCCATCAGCGGCAGCACGCTGCCGCGGTACACGCCGGTGTCGGTGAACACGCTGACCCGGCTGCCCTCGGCGAAGCGGCTTGACCAGCAACCCACCGGCGCCAGGGCCAGGCGACCGTTGTCCTGCAACTGGCGCACGCTGGCGCCGATGGTGTCCAGGTGCGCCGAGACGGCGCGGTCGGGTGAGCTCTGGCGGCCCTTGAGGGTGGCGCGGATGGTGCCGCGACGGGTCAGCTCGAAGGGGATGCCCAGTTCGTCCAGGCGTTCGGCGACATAGCGCACGATGGTGTCGGTGAAGCCGGTGGGGCTGGGGATGGCGAGCATTTCCAGCAGAACGCGTTTGAGGTAGTCGAGATCGGGTTCGGGGAGTCGTTCGGACATGTCCAGGTCTCCGGTCGGGGTGAAATTTCCAAACTGTGGGCAAGGCTTTTGTAGGAGCGGCCTCGTGCCGCGAAAGGCCCGCAAAGCGGGCCCGGCGATAGATGCAGCGAAGCTGAAATCCTGGGGGCGCTTCGCACCCCTTTCGCGGCACAAGGCCGCTCCTACAAAAATCGAGGGGCTGTCAGGCCAAGGGACGGCTATGCGGGAACAGCAGGTCGACGAAGCGCTCAGCCGTGGGCTGCGGTTCATGATTGGCCAGCCCCGCACGCTCGTTGGCCTCGATGATCACGTAGTCCGGATGTTCGGCATCGCGGACCATCAGATCCAGGCCCACCACCGGGATTTCCAGGGCGCGGGCGGCACGCACGGCGGCATCGGCCAGCACCGGGTGCAGGCGCGCGGTGACATCCTCCAGGGTGCCGCCGGTGTGCAGGTTGGCGGTACGGCGCACGGCCAGCCGCTGGCCGGCGGGCAGGATGTCGTCGTAGCCCAGCCCCGAGTCCTTGAGCGTGCGCTCGGTTTCTTCGTCAAGCGGGATACGGCTCTCGCCGCCCGTGGCCAGCTGGCGGCGCCGGCTCTGGGCCTCGATCAGTGCGCGCAGGCTGTGCCTGCCGTCGCCGATCACCTGGGCCGGATGGCGGATCGCCGCGGCCACCACCTCGTAGCCGATCACCACGATGCGCAGGTCGACGCCTGCATGGAAGCTCTCCAGCAGCACGCGGCTGTCGAAGGCGCGGGCTTGCTCCACGGCATGGCTCAGCGCTTCGAGGGTGGTGATATTGACCGCCACCCCCTGACCCTGCTCGCCATCCACCGGCTTGACCACTACCGCGCCATGCTCGTCGAGGAACGCCTGGTTGTCATCGACGCTCCCCGCCAGTTGCTGCGCCGGTACCTGCAGGCCAGCGTTGTGCAAGGCCTGGCGGGTCAGGCGCTTGTCCTGGCAGAGGGTCATGGTCACGGCGCTGGTCAGGTCGCTCAACGATTCGCGACAGCGGATGCGCCGTCCGCCCAGGCTCAGGGTGAACAGCCCGGCATCGGCGTCATCCACCTGGACCTCGATGCCTCGGCGCAGCGCTTCGTCGACGATGATCCGCGCATAGGGGTTGAGCCCCGCCTCGGGGCCGGGGCCGAGGAACAACGGCTGGTTGATGCCGTTCTTGCGCTTGATGGCGAAGGTCGGCAGGGTGCGGAACCCAAGCTTCTTGTACAGCCGCTTGGCCTGGCGGTTGTCGTGTAGCACCGACAGGTCGAGGCAGGCCAGGCCACGGCTCATGAAGTGCTCGATCAAGTGACGCACCAGCACTTCGCCGACGCCCGGGCGGGTGCAGTGCGGGTCCACCGCCAGGCACCACAGGCTGCAACCGTGCTCGGGGTCGTCGAAGGCCTTGCCGTGGTCCAGGCCCATGACGCTGCCGATCACCGCGTGGCTGTCTTCGTCCTCGGCCAGCCAGTACACCGGCCCGCCGAGGTGGCGTGGGGTGAGCAGCTCGGGATCGACCGGCAGCATGCCACGGGCCTGGTACAGTGCATTGATCGCCTGCCAGTCCGCCGGACCTTGCGCCCGCCGAATGCGAAAACCGCGGAACACACGCTGCGCCGGTCGGTAGTCGGTGAACCACAGGCGCAGGGTGTCCGACGGATCGAGGAACAGTTGTTGCGGCGCCTGGGCCAGTACCTGCTGCGGAGCGGCGACGTACAGGGCGATGTCGCGCTCGCCGGCCTGTTCTTGCAGCAGCGCTTCGGCCAGGCTGAGCGGGTCGGGGTAGGTATGCCCGATCAGTAGCCGCCCCCAGCCGCAATGCACGGCCCGCGGTTGGTCATGGGGTTCGCTGCCGTCGCCGGCCAGGCGTGCCTGCAGACGCTCATAGGACGGCGCCTGGCCGCGCAACAGGCGCTGCCCGTAGGCGATCTCGTGGGCTTTCATCGGTCAGATTCCTTGTTCGCTGAGCCACAGGTTCAGGGCTGCCAGCTGCCACAGCTTGGAGCCGCGCAGCGGGGTGAGCTGGCCGTGGGGATTGCTCAGCAGGCGGTCGAGCATGGCCGGTTCGAACAGCCCGCGATCCTGGCTGGGGTCGGTCAGCAGCTCGCGCACCCAGTCAAGGGTGGCGCCTTGCAGGTGCTTGAGGCCGGGCACCGGGAAGTAGCCTTTCTTGCGGTCGATCACTTCGTGGGGAATGACCCGGCGCGCCGCCTGCTTGAGCACCTGCTTGCCGCCGTCGGGCAGCTTGAAGCGCGCCGGAATGCGTGCCGACAGCTCCACCAGGCGGTAGTCGAGGAACGGCGTGCGCGCCTCCAGGCCCCAGGCCATGGTCATGTTGTCCACACGCTTGACCGGGTCGTCCACCAGCATCACCGTGCTGTCCAGGCGCAAGGCCTTGTCCACCGCGTCCGGCGCGCCGGGGCGGGCGAAGTGCTCGCGGACGAAGTCGCCGGCCGCATCGCTGTCCAGACGCCACGGCGCCTGCACGGTGTCGCGGTATTCGGCGTGGCTGCGGTCGAAGAACGCCTCGCGATAGGCCACGAAGGCATCCTCGGCGCCGTTCACCTGCGGGTACCAGTGGTAGCCGGCGAACAGCTCGTCGGCGCCCTGGCCGCTCTGCACGCCCTTGCAGTGCTTGGCCACCTCCCACGAGAGCAGGTAGAAGGCGATGCAGTCATGGCTGACCATCGGCTCGCTCATGGCGCGGAAGGCCGCCGGCAACTGCTCGATGATCTCGTGCTCGGCAATGCGCAGCTTGTGGTGGCGGGTGTGGTAGTGCTTGGCGATCAGGTCGGAATACTGGAACTCGTCACCGCGCTCGCCGCCAGCGTCCTCGAAGCCGATGGAGAAGGTCGACAGGTCGTCCACCCCGGCCTCGCGCAGCAGGCCGACCAGCAGGCTGGAGTCGACGCCGCCGGAGAGCAGCACGCCGACATCCACTGCGGCGCGCTGGCGGATCGCCACGGCGTCGCGGGTGGCGTCGAGCACGCGGCTGGTCCAGCCTTCCAGGTCGAGCTCGCGCTCGTCCGGGTTCGGGCCGTAGTGCAGTTGCCACCAGGCCTGGCGCTCGACCTCGCCATGGCGGTCGATGCGCATCCAGGTGCCGGGCTCGAGCTTTTGCACATTGGCCAGCAGGGTGCGCGGCGCCGGCACCACGGCGTGGAAATTCAGGTAGTGGTTCAGTGCCACCGGGTCGATCATCGGGTCGATATCACCGCCCTTGAGCAGCGCCGGCAAGGTCGAGGCAAAGCGCAGGCGCTCGCCGTTGCGCGACAGGTACAGGGGCTTGACGCCCAGGCGGTCGCGGGCCAGGAACAGGCGTTGGTTGTCGCGCTCCCAGATGGCCAGGGCGAACATGCCATTGAGCTTGGGCAGCAACGCCGCGCCCCAGGCGTGGTAGCCCTTGAGCAGGACCTCGGTGTCGCCGTCGGACCAGAATCTGTAGCCCAGGGCCTGCAGCTCCTCGCGCAGCTCGGGGAAGTTGTAGATGGCGCCGTTGAAGGCCAGCGCCAGGCCCAGGGTGCTGTCGACCATGGGCTGGGCCGAGCCGTCGGACAGGTCCATGATCTTCAGGCGCCGGTGGCCGAGGGCGATCGGGCCCTGGCTATGGAAGCCCCAGGCGTCGGGGCCGCGGGGCGCCAGGTGGTGGGTGATGCGCTCCACCGCGGCGAGGTCCGCCGGGCGTGGGGCTTGGTCGATGGGGGTGAAACGTAACTCTCCTGCTAATCCGCACATAAGTCCTTACCGGTTTTGCCGTTGGGGAAGGTGCCCGAAAGGGGGGCACTTAGGTAGGGACCGAGGTAGGTTGTGAGAGTTTTAGATCAATCTGTTATATATGAATGTCGGGGACTGGGACCGCTGCGCGGTCCTTTCGCGGCACAAGGCCGCTCCTACAGGGGATCGCGGTCGCCTATGTAGGAGCGGCCTTGTGCCGCGATAGGGGCGCAAAGCGCCCCCGGCGATCTGGCTATTTACCTCGAATCAACCGGCGCAGCGCGAAACGGTTGGGATGGCAGGCCTCGGCCACGGCTCTGGCCACCGGCAACGGCTCACCACTGACCCACGCCGCAATCAGCTCCCCGGACAGCGGTGCAGTAATCAAACCGCGCGAGCCATGCCCGCTGTTCACATACAGCCCCTCCAGCCACGGGCAGGTCACTTCGGGTACTTGCCGCGCATCCTTGGCCAACATGGCGTAGGCCTGGTTGAACGCCTCGGCATCGGCCAGCGGCCCGACGATGGGCAGGTAGTCGGGGCTGGTGCAACGGAACGCCGCGCGACCTTCCAGTTGCTCGACATCGAGCTTGCCGACGGCCAATCGCTCGGCCAGGTCCGTGGATATCTCGTCCAGCATTGCCAGGTTGCCCTGGTGCTCGGCTATGGTCGGTGTGGTGTCCTGGCTATGGAAGTCGAAGCTGGCGCCCAAGGTGTGCTCATCGCCACGTGGCGGCGCCACATAGCCTTCGGCGCAGACCACTGTGCACAGCTCCCGGCTGGCCACGGTGGCCGGCAAACGGGTGATCTGCCCGCGAATGCGCTTGAGCGGCAGCCCGGCGCAGGCCGGGAAGTCACGGACATCGGCAGCCCCGGCCAACACCACCAGCGGCGCGCTGGCCAGCAGGCGCTCGCCGTCCCAGGCCTGCCACAGTCCTTCGGCCTTGCGCAGTTCGATGACGTTGGCATGGCCAAGCAAGCGGATGCGCGGATGCTCCAGTTGGGCCTGGCACAACGCCGGCGGGTGCACCCAGCCACCCTCGGGGTAGAACAGGCCGCCGCTGGCCAGCGCCACGCCTGCCACGGCTTCGGCCTGCACGCGGTCGAGCTGGCGCAGCAGGCTGTTGTCGAAGGCGCTCGCCAGCTTGGCCTGGCGTTCGCCTTCCTTGTCGTCGAAGGCCAGTTGCAGCACGCCGCAGGCATCCCAGTCCTGACCGCGCTGCAGGTGTTCGAGCCAGCGACGGGTGTAGCCGAAGCCGGAAAGGATCATCTGCGACAGGGCGGTGCCGTGGGCGGACAGCTTGAGGTACAGCACGCCCTGTGGGTTGCCCGAGGCCTCCTGGGCCGGCCCGTGGTGGCGCTCCAGCACGCTGACCTGCCAACCCCGGGCCGCCAGGCTGCGCGCCGTGGCGCTGCCCGCCAGGCCGGCACCGATCACCAGCGCCTCGCGTGGCCCCGGCAAGGGCGCCGGGCGGGCGTACCAGGGCGCCGCGGGGGCGGCTGGCGCGCCGCTGTAGACGCCGTGCATCACTTCCCATTTCTTGCCGATCCCGGGCACCTTCTTCATGGTGAAGCCGGCCTCGATCAGCGAGCGGCGCACCCAGCCGGTAGTGGTGAAAGTGCCGAGGGTGGTCCCGGGGGGCGACAGGCGCGCCAGCTGGGCGAACAGTTCCGGTGTCCACATGTCAGGGTTCTTCGCCGGGGCGAAGCCGTCGAGGAACCAGGCGTCGATGCGCGCGTCCAGTTGCGGCAGTTGTTCCAGCGCATCACCGATCATCAGCGTAAGGGTGACGCGGCCGTCATCGAGGCTCAGTTGCTGGAAACCCGGATGGATCGCCACGTACTGATCGAGCAGGGGCCGGGTGAAGGCCGCCAGCGCCGGCCACAGCCGCATGGCGCGCTCCAGGTCGTCGCGGCTCAGGGGGTACTTTTCGACGCTGACGAAGTGCAGGCGCGCCTCGGCGTGGGCCAGTTCGGCGAACAGCTGCCAGGCGCAGAAGAAGTTCATGCCGGTGCCGAAGCCGGTTTCCCCGATCACCAGGCAGTCCTGCGGCGCCAGCTCGGCGAAGCGCTGGCGCAGGTGGTTCTGCTCGATGAACACGTGCAGGGTCTCGTCGATGCCTTCGTTGACGGCGAAATAGACATCGTCGTATTGCCGGGAGTGGGGGCGGCCCTGGTCGTCCCAGTCGATCTGGGCGTGCTGGGGGAGGGTGGTGTCGGACATGGTCGGCTCGGTTGCAGCGGATCACGGATTTTAAGCGATCCGCGCGGCAAGTGTCGGCCTTATCGCAAGGCGCGACAGGATCGATACGGATGGCGCAAATCCGCTAATCTTGCTTATCCATTGAAGGAGCCCTCCATGTTCGAATCCGCCGAAATCGGTCACAGCATCGACAAGGATACCTACGAAGCGGAAGTTCCCGCCCTGCGCGAGGCGCTGCTCGAAGCCCAGTACGAACTCAAGCAGCAGGCGCGCTTCCCGGTGATCGTGCTGATCAACGGCATCGAGGGCGCCGGCAAGGGCGAGACGGTCAAGCTGCTCAACGAGTGGATGGACCCGCGGCTGATCGAGGTGCGCACCTTCGACCAGCAGACCGACGAGGAACTGGCCCGGCCACCGGCCTGGCGCTACTGGCGGGCGCTGCCGCCGAAGGGGCGCATGGGCGTGTTCTTCGGCAACTGGTACAGCCAGATGCTCGAAGGCCGCGTGCATGGCCAGTTCAAGGACGCCGTGCTCGACCAGGCCATCGCCGGCGCCGAGCGCCTGGAGCAGATGCTCTGCGACGAAGGCGCGCTGATCATCAAGTTCTGGTTCCACCTGTCCAAGAAGCAGATGAAGGCGCGGCTCAAGGCGCTCAAGGAAGACCCGCTGCACAACTGGCGCATCAGCCCGCTGGACTGGCAGCAATCGGAAACCTACGACCGCTTCGTGCGTTTCGGCGAGCGGGTGCTGCGCCGTACCAGCCGTGACTACGCACCGTGGCATGTGATCGAGGGCGTCGATCCGCATTACCGCAGCCTGGCGGTGGGGCGCATCCTGCTGGAGAGCCTGCAGGCGGCCCTGGCCAACAACCCCAAGGGCAAGCATCAGGGCAACGTCGCGCCGCTGGGGCGCAGCATCGACCAGAAGAGCCTGCTCGGCGCCCTGGACATGACCCTGCGCCTGGACAAGCACGACTACCAGGAGCAACTGGTCACCGAACAGGCGCGCCTGGCCGGCCTGCTGCGCGACAAGCGCATGCGTCGTCACGCCCTGGTGGCGGTGTTCGAAGGCAACGACGCTGCCGGCAAGGGCGGGGCGATCCGTCGCGTGGCGGCGGCGCTGGACCCGCGTCAGTACCGCATCGTGCCGATTGCCGCGCCCACCGAGGAAGAGCGTGCCCAGCCTTACCTGTGGCGGTTCTGGCGGCACATTCCGGCGCGGGGCAAGTTCACCATCTTCGACCGCTCCTGGTATGGCCGGGTGCTGGTGGAGCGGGTCGAGGGCTTCTGCAGCCCGGCGGACTGGATGCGCGCCTATGGCGAGATCAACGACTTCGAGGAGCAGTTGAGCAACGCCGGGGTGGTGGTGGTCAAGTTCTGGCTGGCCATCGACCAGCAGACCCAGCTGGAGCGTTTCGAGGAGCGCGAGCAGATTCCGTTCAAGCGCTACAAGATCACCGAGGAAGACTGGCGCAACCGCGACAAGTGGGATGTCTATTCCGAAGCGGTGGGCGACATGGTCGACCGCACCAGCACCGAGATTGCGCCGTGGACCCTGGTGGAGGCCAACGACAAGCGCTGGACGCGGGTGAAGGTGTTGCGCACGATCAACCAGGCGTTGGAGGCAGCGTTCGCCAAGAGGTAGGAGCCTTGTGCCGCGAAAGGGCCGCAAGGCGGCCCCAGGATCGGCGTTTACCCATGGATTGCCGGGGCCGCTACGCGCCCCATTCGCGGCACAAGGCCGCTCCTACAGTGACGGTGTCAGCCCGGCTGGGGTAATCAGACATGCATCCAGGGAATGACCTGATGAAATCTTTTCCCGCCACATCCTCCCCGGCAAGCCTTTAGACTGCACCTTCCCCCACCAAGGCCCGACTCGAGGACACCATGCACATTTCTTCCGGACGCTGGGTCCAGGGCCTTCTGCTGGCGCTGTTGACCGCGTTGCTCTGGGGCATCCTGCCGATCAAGCTCAAGCAGGTGCTGCAGGTGATGGATCCGGTGACCGTCACCTGGTACCGCCTGAGCGTTTCCGGCAGCCTGTTGTTCGCCTGGCTCGCGGCCAATCGGCGGCTGCCGTCGTTCAGCCGTCTCGGGATGAAGGGCAAGGGCCTGGTGGCCGTCGCGGTGGCCGGCCTGGTCGGCAACTATGTGCTGTACCTGGTCGGCCTCAACTTGCTCAGCCCCGGCACCGCGCAACTGGTGGTGCAGCTGGGGCCGGTGCTGTTGCTGGTGGCCAGCGTGTTCGTGTTCAAGGAGCGTTTCAGCCTGGGGCAGGGCCTGGGCCTGCTGGTGCTGCTGATGGGCTTCGGGCTGTTCTTCAACCAGCGCCTGGAAGAGCTGCTCACTTCGCTCGGCACCTACACCACCGGCGTGTTGACCATCATCCTGGCAACCAGCATCTGGGTGTTCTATGCCCTGAGCCAGAAGCAACTGTTGACGGTGTGGAACTCGCAGCAGGTGATGATGGTGATCTACCTGTGCTGCGCGCTGCTGCTCACGCCCTGGGTACATCCGCTTGAGGCGTTGCAGCTCAGCCCGTTGCAGGGCTGGTTGCTGCTGGCCTGCTGCCTGAACACGCTGGTGGCCTATGGCGCGTTCGCCGAGGCGCTGGCGCATTGGGAGGCCTCGCGGGTCAGTGCGACCCTGGCGCTGACGCCGCTGGTGACATTCGTCGCGGTGGCGCTGGCGGCCTGGCTGTGGCCGGATTACGTGCATGCCGAGCAGATCAATGGCTTGGGGTATGTCGGGGCGGTGACGGTGGTGCTGGGGTCGGCGTTGGTGGCGTTGGGGCCGTCGCTGATCGCTGGGTGGAGGGCGAAGAGCCAGGCTCAATAGCCCGCGCGGTACCTGTAGGCGCGGCACAAGGCCGCTCCTACAAGAGCGAGGCCTAACCTTTCCCGCCAGGCGCCAGCATGTTCTCCGGCCTTACCCACTGGTCGAACTGCTCGTTGGTCAGGTACTTCAGCTCCAGCGCCGCCTCGCGCAGGGTCTTGCCTTCGCTGTAAGCCTTCTTGGCGATTTCCGCCGCCTTGTCGTAGCCGATGTGCGGGTTCAGCGCCGTCACCAGCATCAGCCCGCGCTCCAGGTGCGCGGCCATCTGCCCGGCATCCGGCTCGATGCCGGCCACGCAGTGCTGCTGGAAGTTGCGACAGCCATCGGCCAGCAGCTCGATCGACTGCAGCAGGTTGTGGATGATCACCGGCTTGAACACGTTCAACTGCAGGTGGCCCTGGCTTGCGGCAAAGCCGATCGCCGTGTCGTTGCCCAGCACCTGGCAGGCCAGCATCGACAGCGCCTCGCACTGGGTCGGGTTGACCTTGCCGGGCATGATCGAGCTGCCTGGCTCGTTGGCCGGCAGGCGTACCTCGGCAAGCCCCGCGCGCGGGCCGGAGCCCAGCAGGCGCAAGTCGTTGGCGATCTTCATCAGGGCCACGGCCAGGGTCTTCAGCGCGCCGGCCAGGCTGGTCAGCGGCTCGTGGCCGGCGAGGGCGGCGAACTTGTTCGGTGCGGTGACGAACGGCAGGCCGGACAGCGCCGCCAGCTCCGCGGCGATGGCTTCGGCGAAACCGTGCGGGGCGTTGAGGCCGGTGCCCACGGCGGTGCCGCCCTGGGCCAGCTCGCAGACCGCCGGCAGCGTCGCGCGGATGGCGCGCTGAGCGTAGTCGAGCTGGGCGACGAAGGCCGAGACCTCCTGGCCGAAGGTGATCGGCGTTGCGTCCATCATGTGCGTGCGCCCGGTCTTGACCAGGTGCGTGTGGCGCGCCGACAGCTCGGCCAGCCCCGCCGACAGCTCGGCGATCGCTGGCAGCAGCTTGTCGTGCACGGCCTGGGCCGCGGCGATGTGCATGGCGGTGGGGAAGCAGTCGTTGGAGCTCTGCGAGCGGTTGACGTGATCGTTCGGGTGCACCGGCAGCTTGCCGCCGCGGCCCTTGCCGGCCAGCTCGTTGGCGCGCCCGGCGATCACCTCGTTGACGTTCATGTTGCTCTGGGTGCCGCTGCCGGTCTGCCACACCACCAGCGGGAACTGGTCGTCGTGGTCGCCGGCGAGCACTTCGTCGGCGGCCTGCTCGATCAGCCGGGCGATGTCGGCGGGCAGGTCGCCGTTGCGGTCGTTGACCCGGGCAGCGGCTTTCTTGACCAGCGCCAGGGCGTGCAGCACCGCCAGCGGCATGCGCTCCTTGCCGATGGCGAAGTTGATCAGCGAACGCTGGGTCTGCGCACCCCAGTAGGCGTCCTCTGGAACTTCGACCGGGCCCAGGCTGTCTGTCTCGATACGGCTCATGCTGCGCTCACTCCTTTGTAGTCCGAAATCGCAGTTTAGGCCCTGATTCGACACAGCGGTTCAGTCGCTCGTCGTGCCACTTGAGCACTTCGCCATCACGGCGCAGAATGCTCTACCCTGAGGTACTCGCCTCCCTTTCTTGAAGGAAATGCAATGACCCGTCTTCGTGTCCTCTGTGCCGCCGTTGCCCTGGCCTGCGCCAGCGGCCAGGTACTCGCCGCCACCGCGAGCCACAATGCCGCCGCCGAGAAATTCCTGACCCTGGCCAATGCCGACAAGCTGGGCACCCCGGTGTACATGCAGGTCCAGCAGATGTTCGCCCAGCGTTTCGAACAGACCAAGGCGCCGGCTGCCAAGAAAACCGTGCTCGACAGCTACCAGGCCAAGGCCAACGCTGCCCTGGACAACGCCATCGGCTGGAAGAAGCTCAAGCCGAAGATGGTCGACCTGTACACCGCGACCTTCACCGAGGCCGAGCTGAACGACCTGGTCAAGTTCTACGAGTCGCCGCTGGGCAAGAAAGTCCTGCGCGAGATGCCCAAGGTCACCCAGCAGTCGGCCCAGCTGACCCAGCAGAGCCTGGAACCGGCGGTGCCGGTGGTCAACAAGCTGCTTGACGACATGACCAAGGAACTCGACCCGAGCGCCGGCAAGGCAGCCGCTCCGGCGAAGAAGTGAGCCTGACGCGATGAACATGCAGCAACGCATCGAACAGCAGCTGGCGCCGCTGGGCACCGACCACCTCGAAGTGCACAACGAAAGCCACATGCACAGCCGTGGCCAGGAAACGCACTACAAGGCGGTGCTGGTCAGCGAGCAGTTCGCCGGGCTGAACAGCGTCAAGCGCCACCAGAAGGTCTACGCCACCATGGGTGATCTGATGGGCGAGATCCACGCCCTGGCGATCCACACCTACACGCCCGAGGAATGGGCGGCGGTCGGCGCGGCGCCTGCCTCGCCGGTGTGCGCCGGCGGCGGGCACTGAATCCTTTCCGTCGTTCTGGTACAATCTCGCAAAATCCGGGGGCTGCTTTGCAGCCCTTTCGCGACACAAGGCCGCTCCTACAGGCATTCGCATTCCCCTGTAGGAGCGGCCTTGTGCCGCGAAAGGGGCGCAAGGCGCCCCCATGCTTTTTCATGTCAAACCCGGTCCGCCCCTTACGAGGGCAACCACCAGGAGTTTCAGATTCATGACCCAACCGATCGTCGTGGCGGCGCTGTACAAGTTCGTCACCCTGGAAGACTACGTCGAACTGCGCGAGCCGCTGCTCAAGGCCATGGCCGACAA
The DNA here is from genome assembly GCF_036324045.1 of Pseudomonas carassii. Classification (NCBI taxonomy): domain Bacteria; kingdom Pseudomonadati; phylum Pseudomonadota; class Gammaproteobacteria; order Pseudomonadales; family Pseudomonadaceae; genus Pseudomonas; species Pseudomonas carassii. Next base: position 16,716 of record NZ_JAZDCT010000016.1, read on the forward strand.
CGGCGTCAAAGGCACCCTGCTGCTGGCCAACGAAGGCATCAACGGCACCGTCTCGGCCACCCGTGAAGGCATCGACGCGCTGCTGGCCTGGCTGCGCAGCGATCCACGCCTGGTGGATGTCGACCATAAAGAATCGTACTGCGACGAGCAGCCGTTCTACCGCACCAAGGTCAAGCTCAAGAAAGAGATCGTCACCCTCGGCGTGCCGGGCGTGGACCCGAACAAGGCGGTCGGCACCTACGTCGATCCGAAAGACTGGAACGCGCTGATCAGCGACCCGGAAGTGCTGCTGATCGACACCCGCAACGACTACGAAGTGGCCATCGGCACCTTCAAGGGCGCCATCGACCCGAAGACCGAGACCTTCCGCGAGTTCCCCGACTACATCAAGGCCAACTTCGACCCGAGCAAGCACAAGAAGGTCGCCATGTTCTGCACCGGTGGCATCCGCTGCGAGAAGGCCTCCAGCTACATGCTCGGTGAGGGCTTCGAAGCCGTCTATCATCTTAAGGGCGGCATCCTGAAATACTTCGAGGAAGTAGCCCAGGAAGAAAGCCTCTGGGACGGCGACTGCTTCGTCTTCGACAACCGGGTCACCGTGCGTCATGACCTGAGCGAGGGCGAGTACGACCAGTGCCATGCCTGCCGCCACCCGATCGACGTGAAGGACCGGGAGTCGGAGCACTATTCGCCAGGCGTGAGCTGCCCGCATTGCTGGGACAGCCTGAGCGAGAAGACCCGGCGCAGCGCCATCGACCGCCAGAAGCAGATCGAGCTGGCCAAGGCGCGCAACCAGCCACACCCGATCGGCTACAACTACAAAGCCGAGGCCTGATGCATGTCCGCACGCCTGCTCTATGTGATGGACCCGATGTGCTCCTGGTGCTGGGGCTTCGCCCCGGTGGCCGAGGCGCTGATCGCCCAGGCCCGTGAGGCGGGTGTCGTCACCCGCCTGGTGCCCGGTGGCCTGCGCAGCGGCGGCAGCGCCCTGGATGCCTCGACCCGCAAGTACATCCTCGAGCACTGGCAGGCGGTGCATGACGTCACCGGGCAGCCGTTCCGTTTCGACGGCGCGATGCCCGACGGCTTCGTCTACGACACCGAGCCTGCGTGTCGCGCGCTGGTCGCGGCGCGCGAGCTGGACGATGAGCGGGCCTGGACGCTGCTCAAGCTGATCCAGCGCTCGTTCTACGAGCAGGGGCTGGATGTCACCCGTGCCCCGCAACTGGTGGAGCTGGCCGAACAGGCCGGTTTCGACCGCGAGTCGTTCTCGCAGCGCTTCACCAGTGCCGATACCCGCGCCGCCACCAGTGCCGACCTCGGCTGGGTGCAGGACCTGGGCATCGCCGGTTTTCCCACGCTGCTGGCCGAGCGCAATGGCCAGCTGGCGTTGCTGACCAACGGCTACCAGTCGCTGGACAGCCTGCAGCCGCTGCTCGGCCGTTGGCTGCAGCAGGCCGCCTGTGCTTGACCTGCCAGGGTCGCCAGACCCTGTGCCAGGGAAGTCCCCCGCTGTGCCCGATCGCCTGAGCTGGGCGGAAATCCGCCGCCTGGCCCTGCACCACAAGAAGGCTTTGTGGACCGCCAACCTGGTGGCCGTGCTCGCTGCCCTGTGCAGCGTGCCCATCCCCTTGCTGCTGCCGCTGCTGGTGGACGAAGTGCTGCTGGGCCATGGCGACGCCGCGCTGAAGTGGATGAACAACTTCCTGCCCGCGGGCTGGCAGGTGGCCGCGGGCTATATCGGCCTGATGCTCTGCGCGACCTTGGGCCTGCGCCTGGCGGCGCTGGCGTTCAACGTGGTCCAGGCCAAGCTGTTCGCCGGCCTGGCCAAGGACATCGTCTACCGCCTGCGCATCCGCCTGATCGAGCGGCTCAAGCGTATTTCGCTCAAGGAATACGAAAGCCTGGGCAGCGGCACGGTGACCACCCACCTGGTCACTGACCTGGACACCCTCGACAAGTTCGTCGGCGAAACCCTGAGCCGTTTCCTGGTGGCGGTGCTGACGCTGACCGGCACCGCCGCCATCCTGATCTGGATGCACTGGCAGCTGGCGCTGCTGATCCTGCTGTTCAACCCGCTGGTGATCTTCTTTACCGTGCAGTTGGGCAAGCGCGTCAAGCACCTGAAGAAACTCGAGAACGACAGCACCGCGCGCTTCACCCAGGCGCTGACCGAGACCCTCGATGCGATCCAGGAGATCCGTGCCGGCAACCGCCAGGGCTACTTCCTCGGTCGTCTGGGGCTGCGTGCCCGCGAGGTGCGCGACTACGCGGTGGCCTCGCAGTGGAAGAGCGACGCTAGTGGCCGGGCCAGCGGCCTGTTGTTCCAGTTCGGCATCGACATCTTCCGTGCCGCGGCGATGCTCACCGTGCTGTTCTCCGACCTGTCGATCGGCCAGATGCTGGCGGTGTTCAGCTACCTGTGGTTCATGATCGGCCCGGTGGAGCAGTTGCTGAACTTGCAATACGCCTACTACGCCGCGGGCGGCGCGTTGAGCCGCTTGAACGAGTTGCTGGCACGGGCCGACGAGCCGCAGTACCCGGCGGCCAGTGATCCGTTCGCTGGGCGTGACACGGTCGGCATCGAGGTGCGCGACCTGCGCTTCGCCTACGCCGACGAGCCAGTGCTCGATCAGCTGAACCTGGCCATCGCCCCGGGCGAGAAGGTGGCCATCGTCGGCGCCAGCGGCGGTGGCAAGAGCACCCTGGTGCAGTTGCTGCTGGGGCTGTACAGCGCCCAGGCCGGGACCATCCGCTTCGGCGGAGCCAGCCTGCAGGAGATCGGCCTGGAGACCCTGCGCGAGAATGTCGCGGTGGTGCTGCAGCACCCGTCGCTGTTCAACGACAGCGTGCGCGCCAACCTGACCATGGGTCGCGATTGCAGCGACGATGCCTGCTGGCAGGCGCTGCGCATCGCCCAGCTGGACGCCACCATCGCCGCGCTGCCCCAGGGCCTGGACAGCATTGTCGGGCGCTCCGGCGTGCGCCTGTCCGGCGGCCAGCGCCAGCGCCTGGCGATCGCCCGCATGGTGCTGGCCGAGCCAAAGGTGGTCATCCTCGACGAGGCCACCTCGGCGCTGGACGCCGCCACCGAGTACAACCTGCACCAGGCCCTGGCGCGGTTCCTCAGTGGCCGCACCACGCTGATCATCGCCCACCGCCTGTCGGCAGTGAAGCAGGCTGACCGCGTGCTGGTGTTCGACGGCGGCCATGTGGCCGAGGATGGCGGCCACCAGCAACTGATCGCCGAGGGCGGCCTGTACGCCAAGCTCTACGGTCACCTGCAGCAGACCTGAGCCACATACGTCCGTGTAGGAGCGGCCTTGAGCCGCGAAAGGGCCGCAGAGCGGCCCCCGGCGATCTTGTGGGGCTGCTGCGCAGCCCTTTCGCGGCACAAGGTCGCTCCTACAGGGCTTCACCACCTATTCCCTGTCATCAAAAACCACGCCACAGGCATGGCAAATGGCCTACGCTGTGCTTGTCTAGGTCGATTCGTGCCTTATCTGCCGCCATGACAGGGACTACATGAAGGGAAATCGGACTCTCGAAGCGCCAAGGCTGCTGGGTATCATCTGGCCCTTCGTCGCCGTTGTGGTTTTCCAGGTACTGCTGGGCAGTCTGAGCCTTTATGCATTGTCCGCCGTGCGCGCCTATGTGGCGGGCGAGAGCCTGTGGTCCAAGGCGCAGAAGGACGCCATCTATTACCTCAATCTCTACGCCGACGACCGCGATCCGCTGACCTATGCCCGCTACCGTCGGGCGATCCTGGTGCCCCAGGGCGATCACAACCTGCGCCTGGCCCTGGACCGACCTGAACCGGACCTGGAAGCAGCGCGCCAGGGGGTGCTGCAGGGTGGCAACCATCCCGAGGACGTCGCCCGGATCATCTGGTTCTACCGCAATTTCCGTCATATCAGCTATATGGAAACCGCCATCGATTACTGGGACATCGGAGACGATTACCTGCGCCAGCTCGACGTGCTGGCCCAGCAGATGCGCGAAGGATTCGCCAGCGGCGTGATCGACCCGCACCAGGTGGCCAACTGGAAGGCGCGCATCGTCGCCATCAATGACGGTGTGACCCCGGCCGCCAAGGCGTTCAGCGATGCCCTGGGTGAAGGCTCGCGGATGCTGCTCAAGGTGCTGATGCTCACCAACCTGGCCACCGCGCTGTTCCTGATCGCCATGGCCTGGCGGCGTTCGAGCAAGCTGCTGGCCCAGCGCCAGGCGTTCGCCAGCGCGTTGCAGGAGGAGAAGGAGCGGGCGCAGATCACCCTGGAATCGATCGGCGACGCGGTGATCACCGCCGATGTCGACGGTTGCATCAGCTACATGAACCCGGCCGCCGAGCAGTTGACCCACTGGCAGGCGGTGCAGGCCCAGGGGCTGCCGCTGGCGGCACTGTTCAGCCTGCTCGACGAGAACGCCGAGGGCGATAGCCTGACGCTGGTCGAGCAGGTGCTCAGCGGCAGCCTCAAGGGCGGCGCCGAGCATGCCCGGCTGATCCAGCGCCTGGACGGCAGCACGGTGTCGGTCAACCTGGTGGGCTCGCCCATCCTCACCGAAGGGCAGGTCAGTGGCATCGTCGTGGTGCTGCACGACATGACCCAGGAGCGCCAGTACATCGCCAACCTGTCCTGGCAGGCCACCCATGACGCCCTGACCGGGCTGGCCAACCGTCGGGAGTTCGAGTATCGCCTGGAGCAGGCGCTCAACGGCCTGGCCCGCCAGGCCGGGCGCCATTCGCTGATGTTCCTCGACCTCGACCAGTTCAAGCTGGTCAACGATACCTGCGGCCATGCCGCCGGCGACGAGTTGCTGCGGCATATCTGCGCGGTGCTGCAGTCGGGCCTGCGCGAGGGCGACACCCTGGCGCGCCTGGGTGGCGACGAGTTCGGCGTGCTTCTGGAGAACTGCCCGCCGGAGCAGGCCGAGCGGATTGCCGAGCAGTTGCGCCAGGCCGTGCAGAGCCTGCATTTCGTGTGGAAGGGGCGCCCCTTCGTGACCACGGTCAGCCTCGGCCTGGTACACATCGCCCAGGTGCCCAGCACCCTGGAGGCATCGTTGCGCGCGGCGGACATGGCCTGCTACATGGCCAAGGAGAAGGGCCGCAACCGGGTCCAGGTGTATCACGCCGACGACAGCGAGCTGTCCATGCGCTTTGGCGAAATGGCCTGGATCCAGCGACTGCACGTGGCGCTGGAGGAAAACCGCTTCTGCCTCTACGCCCAGGAGATCGCGCCCCTGCACCCCCACGAGGGTCCTGGGCATATCGAGATCCTCCTGCGCCTGCACGACGAGAGCGGGCGCACCATCCTGCCCGACAGTTTCATCCCCGCGGCGGAGCGCTATGGCCTGATGACCGCGCTCGACCGCTGGGTAGTGCGCAGCGTGTTCCAGGTGATCCGCCAGTGCCTGGATGAAGGTCGCGAGGGCCCCCTGGCGATGTGTGCCATCAATTTATCGGGCTCGAGCATCGGCGATGACAAGTTCCTCGAGTACCTGCAGCGGTTGTTCGGCGAGTTCGACATCCCGCCACGGCTGATCTGTTTTGAAATTACCGAAACCAGCGCGATCGCCAATCTGGGCAGCGCGATCCGTTTCATCAATGAATTGAAAGGATTGGGCTGCAGATTCTCCCTCGACGACTTCTGCGCCGGAATGTCGTCATTCGCCTATTTGAAGCATTTGCCTGTAGACTTCCTGAAGATCGACGGAAGTTTCGTCAAGGACATGCTCGATGACCCGATCAACCGGGCGATGGTCGAAGTGATCAATCACATCGGTCACGTCATGGGCAAGCGGACCATTGCCGAGTTCGTCGAGACGCCGCTGATCGAGCAGGCTTTGCAGGAGATCGGCGTGGACTACGCCCAGGGATACCTCATCGAACGCCCGCAGGTCTTCACCTGCGACAGCCTGCAGCGCCAACGGATTGCCGCGAGGCCCCTTCTGCACCGGGCGCCGGGGACCTTTCGCTGAACAACGCCCGGAAATCACAGGGAATCAAGGAGCTGACAGTGATCGACGCGTTCGTAAGGATCGGACCATTGATGGATCCGGCCAGTTATCCGCAGTGGGCCCAACAACTGATAGAGGATTGCCGCGAAAGCAAGCGCCGGGTGGTGGAGCATGAGTTCTACCAGCGACTGCGCGATGGCCAGCTCAAGCAGTCGACCATCCGTCAGTACCTGATCGGCGGCTGGCCGGTGGTCGAGCAGTTCTCCCTCTACATGGCCCACAACCTCACCAAGACCCGTTACGCCCGGCACCCCGGCGAAGACATGGCGCGCCGCTGGCTGATGCGCAACATCCGGGTCGAACTCAACCATGCCGACTACTGGGTGCACTGGTGCCAGGCGCACGGTATCCATTTGCATGAACTGCAGTCCCAGGAGGTGCCGCCGGAGCTCAACGGCCTCAATGACTGGTGCTGGCGGGTATGCGCCACCGAGTCGCTGGCCATCGCCATGGCGGCCACCAACTATGCCATCGAGGGTGCTACCGGTGAGTGGTCGGCGGTGGTCTGCGCCGAGGACACCTACGCCCAGGGCTTCCCCGAGGATACCCGCAAGCGCGCCATGAAGTGGCTGAAGATGCATGCGCAGTACGATGATGCGCACCCGTGGGAGGCGCTGGAGATCATCTGCACCCTGGCCGGCGAGAGCCCGACACTGGGGCTGCGCACCGAGCTGCGTCGGGCGATCTGCAAGAGCTACGACTGCATGTTCCTGTTCCTGGAGCGTTGCATGCAGCTCGAAGGGCGTCAGCAGGGGCGTATGCGTCCGGCGTTGGCGGCGGGTTGAGGATAGTTGTTGGATTTGCAGGCCTATTTGCCGGCAAACCGCACACTCAATGAACTTGCACGTCCGCTGTAGGAGCGGCCTTGTGCCGCGATAGGGCTGCACAGCAGCCCCAGCCATTACTGCTCAACGCTGAAATCCTGGGGCTGCTGCGCAGCCCTATCGCGGCACAAGGCCGCTCCTACAGTTGTCGTGCAGTATATGTGGGAGCGGCGGTTCGCCGATGCGACTTGCCTCGCGATGGTTTTTACTGCGCGTTCAGCGCCTGCCCGTTAACATCCTTGCTGTCCGGCCCCATCAGGTACAGGTACACCGGCATGATGTCCTCGGGCAGCGGGTTGTTCTGCGGGTTCTCGCTCGGGTAGGCCTGGGCGCGCATCGCCGTGCGCGTGGCACCCGGGTTGATGCTGTTCGAGCGCACCGGCGCCACGCCTTCCAGCTCGTCGGCGAGGGTCTGCATCAGTCCCTCGGTGGCGAACTTCGACACCCCGTAGGCGCCCCAGTAGGCCCGGCCCTTGCGCCCGACGCTGCTGGAGGTGAACACCACCGAGGCGTCCTCGGACAGTTTCAGCAGCGGCAGCAGGGTGCTGGTCAGCATGAAGGTGGCGTCGACGTTGATGTGCATCACGCGCATGAAGTTGTCGCCCGACAGCTGCTCCAGCGGCGTGCGCGGGCCGATGATCGAAGCGTTGTTGAGCAGGCCGTCGAGACGGCCGAACTGCTCCTCGATCATCACCGCCAGTTCGTCGTACTGGTGCGGCAGGGCGGTTTCCAGGTTGAACGGGATCACCACTGGCTGCGGGTGGCCGGCCGCTTCGATCTGGTCGTAGACCTCGTTGAGGTTGGCCTCGGTCTTGCCCAGCAGCAGCACGGTGGCGCCCAGGGCGGCGTAGGCCTTGGCGGCGGCGGCGCCGATGCCGCGGCCGGCGCCGGTGACCAGGATGATCCGGCCCTGAAGCAGGTTGGGGCGGGCGGTGTAGTCGAACATTTCCAGTTCCCTGTAGTTGTGGGCGATATGCTCGTGGGAGCGGCGCACCGCCGCTCCCACGGTGCCCGATTACTGTTGGTCCATCAGCAGCCGCACAGCGCGCTGTCGATCACCTTGCGCAGTTCCAGCGGGTGGTCCACCACCACGTCGGCGCCCCAGTTGTTGGGGTTGTCCTCTGGATGAATATAGCCATAGCGCACCGCTGCGGTGCGGGTGCCAGCGTCGCGGCCGGATTCGATATCGCGCAGGTCGTCGCCGACGAACAGCACGCTGGCCGGGTCCAGGTCCAGGGTCTTGCACGCCAGGATCAGCGGCTCGGGGTCGGGCTTGCTGTTTTTCACGTGGTCAGGGCAGATCAGCAGGGCCGAGCGCTCGGCCAGGCCCAGGCGTTGCATGATCGGCTCGGCGAAGCGCACCGGTTTGTTGGTGACCACGCCCCACAGCAGGTTGCCTTTCTCGATGTCGGCCAGCAGCTCCGGCATGCCGTCGAACAGCTTGCTGTGCACCGCGCAGTCGCGCTGGTAGCGCTCGAGGAATTCCAGGCGCAGGGCCTCGAAGCCGTCGGCTTCTGGGTCCATGGCGAAGGTCGCGGCGACCATGGCGCGGGCGCCGCCGGAGATCACATCGCGGATGCGCGCGTCGTCGATGGCCGGCAGGCCGCGGTCAGCGAGCATCGCCTGGCAGATGGCGATGAAATCCGGCGCCGTGTCCAGCAGGGTGCCGTCCATGTCGAAGAGTACTGCTCGCAGGCGCATGCTCATTCCTCGCGCAGGGTCTGGATCATGTAGTTGACGTCGACGTCGTTGTTCAGCTTGTAGTGCTTGGTCAGCGGGTTGTAGGTCAGGCCGATGATGTCCTTGACCTCGAGGCCTGCGGCGCGGCTCCAGGCACCCAGTTCGGAGGGACGGATGAATTTCTTGAAGTCATGGGTGCCGCGCGGCAGCATTTTGAGGATGTACTCGGCGCCGATGATCGCCAGCAGGTAAGCCTTGGGGTTGCGGTTGATGGTCGAGAAGAACACCTGGCCGCCCGGCTTCACCATGCGGTAGCAAGCGCGGATCACCGACGAAGGATCGGGTACGTGCTCGAGCATCTCCAGGCAGGTGACCACGTCGAACTGCTCGGGCATCTCCTCGGCCAGGGCCTCGGCGGTGATCTGCCGGTATTCCACTGCCACGCCGGACTCCAGTTGGTGCAGCTGGGCCACCGCCAGCGGTGCCTCGCCCATGTCGATACCGGTTACGGTGGCGCCGCGCTGGGCCATCGCCTCGCTGAGGATGCCGCCGCCGCAGCCGACGTCCAGCACCTTCTTGCCGGCAAGGGCGACGCGCTCGTCGATCCAGTTGACCCGCAGCGGGTTGATGTCGTGCAGTGGCTTGAATTCGCTCTCGCGGTCCCACCAGCGATGGGCCAGGGCTTCGAACTTGGCGATTTCGGCGTGGTCGACGTTGCTCATCTGAACAGTCCTCTGAAGCTTCTATGAAAGTGTCACGGGGCGCCAGCCGTGGCTGGCACCCGGTTATTCGTTGCGCCCGCCGATGCGGGCTCCCCAGGCGCGAGCATTGGCGGCCAGGGCCTGCTCGTCCATCCGCGTCAGGCGGCGGTCCAGCACCAGGGCGTGGCCGGCGACCCAGACGTCCTTCACGCAATCGCGGCCGGTGGCGTAGATCAGTTGCGAGACCGGGTCGTGCACCGGCTGCTGCGCCAGCCCCGACAGGTCGAAGGCAACCAGGTCGGCGGCCTTGCCCACCTCGAGCGAGCCGGTCGTCGCCTCCAGGCCGAGTGCCCGGGCGCCGTTGAGCGTGGCCATGCGCAGCGCCCGGTGGGCGTCCAGGGCGGTGGCCGAGCCGGCGACGGCCTTGGCTAGCAGCGCGGCGGTACGGGTTTCGCCGAGCAGGTCGAGGTCGTTGTTGCTGGCGGCGCCGTCGGTGCCTACTGCCACGTTCACCCCGGCCTGCCACAGGCGCTCCACCGGGCAGAAGCCGCTGGCCAGCTTGAGGTTGGATTCGGGGCAGTGGACCACGCTGGTGTTGCTTTCTACCAGCAGGGCCAGATCCTCGTCGCTGACCTGGGTCATGTGCACCGCCTGCAGGTTCGGCCCCAGCAGGCCCAGGCGGGCGAGGCGGGCAAGCGGGCGCTCGCCGTTGTCCTTGAGCGCCTGCTCGACTTCGCCGGCGGTCTCGTGGATATGCATGTGCAGCGGCGCGTCGAGCTGGTCGGCGATCACCCGGATCTTCTCCAGGTTCGCATCGCTGACCGTGTACGGCGCGTGCGGGCCGAGGGCGACGGTAATGCGTGGGTGGTGGCGCAGCTCGCCAAACAGCTCGATGGCCAGGTGCAGGGCCTCGTCCGGGCTGCGCGCGCCGGGGATCGGGAAGTCCAGCAGCGGCACGGCGATCTGCGCGCGGATGCCGCTGTGGTGCACGCGGTCGCAGGCCTCGCGGGGGAAGAAGTACATGTCGGCGAAGCAGGTGATGCCGCCCTTGAGCTGCTCGGCGATGGCAAGGTCGGTGCCGTCGCGCACGAAGGCCTCGTCCACCCAGCGGCCCTCGGCCGGCCAGATGTGCTCCTGCAGCCAGGTCATCAGCGGCAGGTCGTCGGCCAGGCCGCGGAACAGGGCCATGGCGGCGTGGCCGTGGGCGTTGACCAGCCCGGGTGTCAGCACGCAGTCGGGCAGTTCGCGCACCTCCCGGGCCCTGGGCGCCCGCTCGCGGGGGCCGAGCCAGGCGATCCGACCGTCCAGCACGCCCAGCGCATGGCCTTCGAGCACCACGCCGGCCGGCTCCACGGGGACCAGCCAGTCCGGCACAAGCAGCAGGTCGAGGAGGGGAGTGGCGGTGGGCATGCGCGGCATATACCTGGGTCGGTTCGACTAAACGCGCAGTATACCCGAGCGTCCGCGGCTGAGGGTCGCTATAATCGCCGGCTTTTGATGCCAGGGCGACGGGGAGAGGCGATGCGCGAGCAACTGATGGCGGCGGAGACGGTGACGGGCATCGAATGGCGCGACGGCGTGCTGTATCTGCTCGACCAGCGCCTGCTGCCGCTGGAGCAGTGCTGGCTGGCTTGCACCGAGGCGGCCGAGGTGGCCGAGGCGATCAGTGACATGGCCGTGCGCGGCGCCCCGGCGATCGGCATTTGCGCGGCCTATGGCCTGGTGCTGGCGTTGCGCCAACGTCTGGCTGAGGGCGACGGCTGGGAGGAATCCCTCGAGGAGGACTTCATGCTGCTGGGCGAGGCGCGTCCGACCCCGGCCAACCTGTTCTGGGCGCTCAACCGCATGCGCGAACGCCTGCAGCGCCTGCGTCCCGGCGAGGACGTGCTGGCGGTGATGGAGGCCGAGGCGGTGGCGATCCACGAAAGCGATCGCGAGGCCAACCTGACCATGGCCCAGTTCGGCGTCGAGCAGATCCGCCGCCACCAGGGCAGCGAGCAGGCTCTGCTCACCCATGGCAATGCCGGCGCCCTGGCCACCGGCGGCTTCGGCACCGCTCTGGGGGTGATCCGCGCCGCCACCCTGGAGGGCATGGTCGAGCAGGTCTACGCCTGTGAGTCGCGGCCCTGGCTGCAGGGCTCGCGCCTGACTGCCTGGGAGCTGGCCGCCGACGGCGTGCCGGTGACCGTGGTCGCCGACGCGGCCATGGGTCATCTGATGAAGACCAAGGGCATCACCTGGGTGGTGGTCGGCGCTGACTGTATCGCCGCCAATGGCGACGTGGCGGCGAAGATCGGCACCTATCAGATGGCGGTGACCGCCATGCACCACGGCCTGCGCTTCATGGTGGTGGCGCCGAGCACCAGCATCGACCTGAACCTGGCCACCGGCGAGGACATCCCGCTGGAAACCCGTGGCGAAGAAGAGTTGTTGGAAGTGGCGGGCATCCAGGTGACGGCCGACGTCGAGGCCTACAACCCGGTGGTCGATGTCACCCCGGCGGACCTGATCGACGTGATCGTTACCGAGAAGGGCGTGGTCGAGCGCCCGGACACGGCGAAAATCGCCCAGTTGATGTGCCGCAAACGCCTCCATTGAGGCGTTTTTTCACCCGTTTGGATGGCGCTGCAAGGCAACCTGCCACATCTCCCATGCGTCCCGTGTTTGTGATACCATCCGGCAGTTTCCAAGGCCGCTCTTTGCGGCGGCCTTCATTGCGCAGATCCATGGCACAACTCATTGATTTGTCGTAAGTCGTCGCACCCCTATGCGCTGCGGCGGCGAGCTTCGTTCGTCCTTCGAGGGATCAGGCGAAGTTTCACCAGAAAAAGGAATCAGGCTTCTCATGGGCGAACTGGCCAAAGAAATCCTCCCGGTCAATATCGAAGACGAACTGAGACAGTCTTACCTCGACTACGCGATGAGCGTTATTGTCGGGCGAGCGCTGCCCGATGCGCGTGACGGCTTGAAGCCCGTGCATCGCCGCGTTCTGTATGCGATGAGCGAACTGGGCAACGACTGGAACAAGCCGTACAAGAAATCCGCCCGTGTGGTCGGTGACGTGATCGGTAAGTACCACCCGCACGGCGACACTGCCGTGTACGACACCATCGTGCGCATGGCCCAGCCTTTCTCGCTGCGCTACCTGCTGGTCGATGGCCAGGGCAACTTCGGTTCGGTGGACGGCGACAACGCCGCGGCCATGCGATACACCGAAGTGCGCATGGCCAAGCTGGCCCACGAGCTGCTGGCCGACCTGCACAAGGAAACCGTCGACTGGGTGCCCAACTACGACGGCACCGAGCAGATCCCGGCGGTCATGCCGACCAAGATCCCCAACCTGCTGGTCAACGGCTCCAGCGGTATCGCCGTGGGCATGGCCACCAACATCCCGCCGCACAACCTCGGCGAAGTGATCGATGGCTGCCTGGCGCTGATCGACAACTCCGACATCACGGTCGATGAGCTGATGCAGTTCATCCCGGGTCCGGACTTCCCTACCGCCGGCCTGATCAACGGTCGCCAGGGCATCATCGAGGCCTATCGCACCGGCCGTGGCCGCATCTATATGCGCGCCCGCTCCGAGATCGAGGACATCGACAAGGTCGGTGGCCGCCAGCAGATCGTCGTCACCGAGCTGCCGTACCAGCTGAACAAGGCGCGGCTGATCGAGAAGATCGCCGAGCTGGTCAAAGAGAAGAAGATCGAAGGCATCACCGAGCTGCGCGACGAGTCCGACAAGGACGGCATGCGCATCGTCATCGAGCTGCGTCGCGGCGAGGTGCCGGAGGTGGTGCTCAACAACCTCTACCAGCAGACCCAGCTGCAGAGCGTGTTCGGTATCAACATCGTTGCGCTGATCGACGGTCGCCCGCGCCTGCTGAACCTCAAGGACCTGCTCGAGGCGTTCGTTCGCCACCGTCGCGAAGTGGTTACCCGCCGCACCGTGTTCGAGCTGCGCAAGGCCCGCGAGCGTGGTCACATCCTTGAAGGCCAGGCGGTCGCGCTGTCCAACATCGACCCGGTCATCGCCCTGATCAAGGCCTCGCCGACTCCGTCCGAGGCCAAGGAAGCGCTGATCAGCACCGCTTGGGAATCCAGCGCGGTGCAAGTCATGGTCGAGCGCGCCGGTGCCGAGTCCTGCCGTCCGGAAGACCTGCCGGAGCAGTACGGCCTGCGTGAAGGCAAGTACTACCTGTCGCCGGAGCAGGCCCAGGCCATCCTCGAGCTGCGCCTGCACCGCCTGACCGGCCTGGAACACGAGAAGCTGCTGGCCGAGTACCAGGAGATCCTCGAGCAGATCGGCGAGCTGATCCGCATCCTCAGCAGCGCCGAGCGCCTGATGGAAGTGATCCGCGAAGAACTTGAAGCGATCCGTGCCGAGTACGGCGATGCCCGCCGCACCGAGATCCTCAACGCCAGCCACGACCTCAACTACGGCGACATGATCCCGGAAGAAGAGCGCGTGGTGACCATCTCCCACGGTGGTTACGCCAAGACCCAGCCATTGTCCGCCTACCAGGCCCAGCGCCGCGGCGGCAAGGGCAAGTCGGCCACCGGCGTCAAGGACGAGGACTACATCGAGCACCTGCTGGTCGCCAACAGCCACGCCACCCTGCTGCTGTTCTCCAGCAAGGGCAAGGTGTACTGGAAGAAAACCTACGAAATCCCCGAGGCCTCCCGCGCCGCCCGCGGTCGTCCGCTGGTCAACCTGCTGCCGCTGGAGGAGGGTGAGCGCATCACCGCCATGCTGCAGGTCGACCTGGAAGCGTTGCAACAGCACGCAGATCCCGACGAGGAGCTGGAAGACAGCGACGACAGCGTGATCGAAGGCGAGCTGGTGGAAGTCGAAGAGATCGACGAGGAAGATGGCGACACCCCGGAATGGGTCGCCGAACCGACTGGCGCCTACATCTTCATGGCCACCGCCTCCGGCACCGTGAAGAAGACCCCGCTGGTGCAATTCGCCCGTCCGCGCTCCAACGGCCTGATCGCCCTGAAGCTCAAGGAAGGTGACACCTTGATCGCCGCGGCCATCACCGACGGCGCCAAGGAAGTCATGATGTTCTCCGACGCCGGCAAGGTGATCCGCTTCGCCGAGAGCGTGGTGCGCGAAATGGGTCGTACCGCCCGTGGCGTGCGCGGCATGAAGCTTGGCAAGGGCCAGCAGATCATCTCCATGCTGATTCCCGAGTCCGGCGCGCAGATCCTCACCGCCTCCGAGCGTGGCTTCGGCAAGCGCACCCCGCTGTCCAAGTTCCCGCGTCGCGGCCGTGGCGGCCAGGGCGTGATTGCCATGGGCACCAAGGGGCGCAACGGCTTGCTGATCGGCGCCATCCAGGTGCAGGAAGGCGAGGAGATCATGCTGATTTCCGACCAGGGCACCCTGGTGCGTACACGGGTCGGCGAAGTGTCCAGCCTGAGCCGTAACACCCAGGGTGTGACGCTGATCAAGCTGGCCACCGACGAAACGCTGGTAGGCCTGGAGCGTGTCCAGGAGCCATCCGAGGAAGAGCTCGACGACCTGGTCGAGACGGACGAGGAGGGCGCCCCGCTCGATGCGGTGGACGAGGACAACGCAGGCGCCGAAGAGGCACCTCAGGAATAACCGAAGCAACAACCCGAACGGGGCGACCAAGGTCGCCCCGTTTGACTGATTGGAACAGGCAACGCCCGCTTCCTGTAGGAGCGGCCTTGTGTCGCGAAAGGGGCGCGAAGCGGCCCCGAGGTTTCAGCGGCGCTGCAATATGTCGGGGGCTGCTGCGCAGCCCTATCGCGACACGAGGCCGCACCTGCACGGGGCTGGCGGGGTCTGTGAGTTACGATTTGTTCTATTTGGCAGAGCGAGAGTGGATGTGAGCAAACGAGCCTTTAACTTCTGCGCCGGCCCCGCCGCGCTTCCCGATGCTGTCCTGCAGCGTGCCCAGGCCGAAATGCTGGACTGGCGCGGCAAGGGCCTGTCGGTGATGGAAATGAGCCATCGCAGCGACGACTACGTGGCCATTGCCGAAAAGGCCGAGCAGGACCTGCGCGACCTGCTGTCCGTCCCCTCCAACTACAAGGTGCTGTTCCTGCAGGGCGGCGCCAGCCAGCAGTTCGCCGAGATCCCGCTGAACCTGCTGCCGGAGAACGGCACCGCCGACTACATCGAGACCGGCATCTGGTCGAAGAAGGCCATCGAGGAAGCGCGTCGCTTCGGCAGCGTCAATGTCGCCGCCAGCGCCAAGCCCTACGACTACCTGGCCATCCCGGGCCAGAACGAGTGGAAGCTGACCAAGAACGCGGCCTACGTCCACTATGCGTCCAACGAGACCATCGGTGGCCTGCAGTTCGACTGGGTGCCCGAGACCGGCGATGTACCGCTGGTGGTCGACATGTCCTCCGACATCCTCTCGCGTCCGATCGACGTGTCGCAGTTCGGCATGATCTACGCCGGCGCGCAGAAGAACATCGGCCCCAGCGGCCTGGTGGTGGTGATCGTGCGTGAAGACCTGCTGGGTCACGCCCGCAGCAGTTGCCCGACCATGCTCGACTACAAGATCGCGGCCGACAACGGTTCGATGTACAACACTCCGGCCACCTATTCCTGGTACCTCTCGGGCCTGGTGTTCGAATGGCTCAAGGAGCAGGGTGGCGTCGAGGCCATGGAGCAGCGCAACCGCGCCAAGAAGGACCGCCTGTACGGCTTCATTGACGGCAGCGAGTTCTACACCAACCCGATCAGCCACAACGCCCGTTCGTGGATGAACGTGCCGTTCCGCCTGGCCGACGAGCGTCTGGACAAGGCCTTCCTGGCCGGCGCCGACGCCCGTGGCCTGCTCAACCTCAAGGGGCACCGTTCGGTCGGCGGCATGCGCGCCTCGATCTACAACGCCCTGGGCCTGGAGGCCGTCGAGGCGTTGGTGCAGTACATGGCTGAATTCGAGAAGGAGCACGGCTGATGTCCGACCAGGAACTCAAGGCCCTGCGCGTGCGCATCGACAGCCTCGACGAGAAGATCCTCGAGCTGATCAGCGAGCGCGCCCGTTGTGCCCAGGAAGTGGCCAAGGTCAAGACTGCGTCGCTGGCCGAAGGCGAGGCGCCGGTGTTCTATCGCCCCGAGCGTGAAGCCGCAGTGCTCAAGCGCGTCATGGAGCGCAACAAGGGGCCGCTGGACAACGAAGAGATGGCGCGGCTGTTCCGCGAGATCATGTCCTCCTGCCTGGCCCTGGAAGAGCCGCTGAAAGTCGCCTACCTCGGTCCGGAAGGCACCTTCACCCAGGCGGCGGCCATGAAGCACTTCGGTCACGCCGTGGTCAGCCGCCCGATGGCGGCCATCGACGAGGTGTTCCGCGAAGTGGCGGCCGGTGCCGTCAACTTCGGCGTGGTGCCGGTGGAAAACTCCACCGAGGGCGCGGTCAGCCACACGCTGGACAGCTTCCTCGAGCACGACATGGTCATCTGCGGCGAGGTCGAGCTGCGTATCCACCACCACCTGCTGGTGGGCGAGAACACCAAGACCGACAGCATCACCCGCATCTACTCCCATGCCCAGTCGCTGGCCCAGTGCCGCAAGTGGCTGGACGCCCATTACCCGAACGTCGAGCGTGTGGCTGTCTCCAGCAACGCCGAGGCGGCCAAGCGGGTCAAGGGTGAGTGGAATTCGGCGGCGATCGCCGGCGACATGGCGGCCAACCTGTATGGCTTGACCCGCCTGGCCGAGAAGATCGAGGATCGCCCGGACAACTCCACGCGCTTCCTCATGATCGGCAGCCAGGAAGTGCCGCCGACCGGCGACGACAAGACCTCGATCATCGTCTCCATGAGCAACAAGCCGGGCGCGCTGCATGAACTGCTGGTACCGTTCCACGAGAACGGCATCGACCTCACGCGCATCGAGACCCGTCCTTCGCGCAGCGGCAAGTGGACCTACGTGTTCTTCATCGACTTCGTCGGCCATCACCGCGATCCGCTGATCAAGGCGGTGCTGGAGCAGATCAGCCAGGAGGCTGTGGCGCTGAAGGTGCTGGGTTCGTATCCGAAGGCGGTGCTCTGACGTATGTTTCAAGGTTCATCGCGGGCCTCGTGGGAGCGGGCTTGTCCCGCGATGGGCTTACAGGCTGTCTTGATTTCTGAACAGGGTTCGCACTCGTGGTTGATGCTGTAACAAACAAATCCGCACCGATTGTCGGCCGCCTTGTCGTGGTCGGCCTCGGCCTGATCGGCGGCTCCTTCGCCAAGGGCCTGCGTGAAAGCGGCCTGTGCCGCGAAGTGGTCGGCGTCGACCTGGATGCCGAGTCGCGCAAGCAGGCCGTGGCGTTGGGCGTGGTCGATCGTTGCGAGGCAGATCTCGCCGCCGCCTGTGTCGGCGCCGATGTCATCCAGCTGGCGGTGCCGATCCTGGCCATGGAGAAAGTCCTGGCCCGCCTCGCCCAGCTCGACCTGGGTGACGCGGTGATTACCGACGTGGGCAGTGCCAAGGGCAACGTGGTGCGCGCAGCGCGCGAAGCGTTCGCCGAGCGCCTGCCGCGCTTCGTGCCCGGGCACCCGATCGCCGGCTCCGAGCAAAGCGGCGTTGAGGCATCCAATGCCGCGTTGTTCCGTCGCCACAAGGTGATCCTCACGCCGCTGGCGGAAACCGACCCGCAGGCGCTGGCCTTGGTCGACCGCCTCTGGCGCGCGCTGGACGCCGATGTCGAGCACATGTCGGTGGAGCGCCATGACGAAGTCCTGGCCGCCACCAGCCACCTGCCGCACCTGCTGGCCTTCGGCCTGGTCGATTCGCTGGCCAAGCGCAATGAAAACCTGGAGATCTTCCGGTACGCTGCGGGGGGCTTTCGCGATTTCACGAGAATCGCCGGCAGCGACCCGATCATGTGGCACGACATCTTCCTCGCCAACCGCGAGGCGGTCCTGCGCACTCTCGATACATTTCGCAGCGACCTCGACGCCTTGCGCGACGCGGTCGATGCTGGGGACGGGCACCAACTGCTGGGTGTGTTCACCCGCGCCCGGGTTGCCCGCGAGCATTTCAGTAAAATCCTGGCCCGCCGGGCCTATGTGGACGCTATGAACGCCAACGATCTGATTTTCCTGGCCCAACCGGGTGGCCGCGTGTCCGGACGGATCCGCGTACCTGGCGACAAATCGATTTCCCACCGCTCGATCATGCTTGGCTCGCTGGCCGAAGGCACCACCGAGGTGGAAGGTTTCCTCGAGGGCGAGGACGCCCTGGCCACCTTGCAGGCCTTCCGTGACATGGGTGTGGTCATCGAAGGCCCGCACCACGGCCGCGTGACCATCCATGGCGTCGGCCTGCATGGCCTCAAGCCGCCACCCGGGCCGCTATACGTCGGTAACTCCGGCACTTCGATGCGCCTGTTGTCCGGCCTGCTGGCGGCGCAGCCGTTCGACACCACCATGACCGGCGACGCCTCGCTGTCCAAGCGCCCGATGAACCGCGTGGCCAATCCGCTGCGCGAAATGGGCGCTGTGGTCGAGACCGGCCCTGAAGGCCGTCCGCCGCTGACCATTCGTGGCGGGCACAAGCTCAAGGCGCTGAACTACACGCTGCCGATGGCCAGTGCTCAGGTCAAATCCTGCCTGCTGCTGGCTGGCCTGTACGCCGAAGGCACCACCACCGTCACCGAACCTGCGCCGACCCGTGATCACACCGAGCGCATGTTGCGTGGCTTCGGCTACGCGGTCGAGTCGAACGGTCCGGTGGCCTCCCTGCAGTCCGGTGGCAAGCTCACCGCTACCCGCATCGAAGTGCCGGCGGACATTTCCTCCTCGGCGTTCTTCCTGGTGGCAGCGTCCATCGCCGAGGGTTCCGAGCTGGTCCTGGAGCACGTCGGTATCAACCCGACCCGCACCGGCGTGATCGACATCCTGCGCCTGATGGGCGGCGACATCACCCTGGAGAACCAGCGTGAAGTCGGCGGCGAGCCAGTGGCCGACCTGCGCGTGCGCGGCGCCAAGCTCAAGGGTATCGACATCCCCGAGCACCTGGTGCCGCTGGCCATCGACGAGTTCCCGGTACTGTTCGTCGCCGCCGCCTGCGCCGAAGGGCGCACCGTGCTGCGTGGCGCCGAAGAGCTGCGGGTCAAGGAGTCGGACCGCATCCAGGTGATGGCCGACGGCCTGATCGCCCTGGGCGTGAAGTGCGAGCCGACCCCGGACGGCATCATCATCGACGGCGGCCAGATCGGCGGCGGCGAAGTGCACGGCCACGGCGACCACCGCATCGCCATGGCCTTCAGCATCGCCTCGCTGCGTGCCAGTGCGCCGATCGTGATCCATGACTGCGCCAACGTCGCCACGTCGTTCCCCAACTTCCTCGCGCTGTGCAAGGAAGTCGGCATCCGCGTCGCCGAAGAGGGCAAGTCGTGAATTCGCAAGCACCGGTCATCACCATCGACGGGCCGAGCGGCTCGGGCAAGGGCACCGTGGCGGGCCTGCTGGCCCGCGAGCTGGGCTGGCGCCTGCTCGATTCCGGCGCCCTGTACCGCCTGCTGGCGTTCAACGCCAGCAATCATGGTGTCGACCTGACCAACGAAGAGCTGCTCAAGGCCCTGGCCGCCCATCTGGACGTGCAGTTCATCGCCGCCGAGCCGGGCAAGCTGCAACAGATCATTCTTGAGGGCGAGGATGTCAGTCATGTCATCCGTACCGAGACCGTCGGTGCCGGCGCCTCGATGGTCGCCTCGCTGCCGGCGGTGCGCGAGGCGCTGCTGCAGCGCCAGCGTGCCTTCCGTGAAGCCCCAGGGTTGATTGCCGACGGTCGCGACATGGGTACCGTGGTGTTCCCCGACGCGCCGCTCAAGGTCTTCCTTACCGCCAGTGCCGAGGAGCGCGCCCGTCGCCGTTACCTGCAGTTGAAGGGCAAGGGTGAAGATGTTAGTCTGTCAAGTCTGCTAGATGAGATCCGTGCGCGCGATGAGCGTGACACCCAGCGCGCAGTGGCCCCGCTCAAGCCGGCGGCCGATGCCATTCAGCTGGATTCCACGGAGTTGTCCATCGAGCAGGTGCTGCAACGCATCAGAAGCGAGCTCGCCCTGCGCGACCTGGCCTGATGGAGAGGAGAGCGGGCAGGGGCACCAGTCAACGTCCTGTCAGCGCTTCTTAACTTAACGAAACCCACATTGTCTGGAATGTGGCTATGGGCGTCTTTTTCGCCCGAATCTACAGGAATTAAAATGAGCGAAAGCTTTGCAGAACTCTTTGAAGAAAGCCTGAAAACCCTCAATCTTCAGCCGGGTGCAATCATCACCGGTATCGTTGTCGACATCGACGGCGACTGGGTTACCGTACACGCTGGCCTGAAGTCCGAGGGTGTCATCCCGCTCGAGCAGTTCTACAACGAAACTGGCGAACTGACCATCAAGGTCGGTGACGAAGTACACGTTGCGCTGGACGCGGTCGAAGACGGCTTCGGCGAAACCAAGCTGTCCCGTGAGAAAGCCAAGCGCGCCGAGTGCTGGATTGTTCTGGAAGCTGCTTTCGCTGCTGAAGAAGTGGTCAAGGGCGTTATCAACGGTAAGGTTAAAGGCGGCTTCACTGTCGACGTTAACGGCATCCGTGCGTTCCTGCCGGGCTCCCTGGTTGATGTCCGCCCAGTGCGCGACACCACCCACCTCGAAGGCAAAGAGCTGGAATTCAAGGTCATCAAGCTGGACCAGAAGCGCAACAACGTTGTCGTTTCCCGTCGCAGCGTCCTGGAAGCCGAAAACAGCGCCGAGCGCGAAGCTCTGCTGGAATCGCTGCAGGAAGGCCAGCAGGTCAAAGGTATCGTCAAGAACCTCACCGACTACGGTGCGTTCGTTGACCTGGGCGGCGTCGATGGTCTGCTGCACATCACCGACATGGCCTGGAAGCGTATCAAGCACCCGTCGGAAATCGTCAACGTTGGTGACGAGATCGACGTCAAGGTCCTGAAGTACGATCGCGAGCGCAACCGCGTTTCGCTGGGTCTGAAGCAACTGGGCGAAGACCCATGGGTTGCTATCAAAGCCCGTTACCCAGAGAGCACTCGCGTGACTGCTCGCGTCACCAACCTGACCGACTACGGCTGCTTCGCTGAGCTGGAAGAAGGCGTTGAAGGTCTGGTGCACGTTTCCGAAATGGACTGGACCAACAAGAACATCCACCCGTCGAAAGTCGTTCAGGTTGGCGACGAAGTGGAAGTCATGGTTCTGGACATCGACGAAGAGCGTCGTCGTATCTCCCTGGGTATCAAGCAGTGCAAATCGAACCCATGGGAAGACTTCTCCGGCCAGTTCAACAAGGGTGACAAGATCACCGGTACCATCAAGTCGATCACCGACTTCGGTATCTTCATCGGCCTGGACGGCGGCATCGACGGTCTGGTTCACCTGTCCGACATCTCCTGGAACGAAGCCGGCGAAGAAGCCGTGCGTCGCTTCAAGAAGGGCGACGAGCTGGAAACCGTCATCCTGTCGGTTGACCCAGAGCGCGAGCGCATCTCCCTGGGCATCAAGCAGCTGGAAGACGATCCGTTCTCCAACTTCGTTGCTGTCAACGACAAGGGCGCTATCGTCAAGGGTATCGTCAAGGAAGTTGACGCCAAGGGCGCTATCGTGACCCTGGCCGACGACATCGAAGCTACTCTGAAAGCTTCCGAAATCAGCCGTGACCGCGTTGAAGACGCCCGTAACGTGCTGAAGGAAGGCGAAGAGATCGAAGCCAAGATCATCAGCGTCGACCGCAAGTCCCGCGTTATCAGCCTGTCCATCAAATCGAAGGACGACGCTGAAGAGCGCGAAGCCATCCAGAGCCTGAAAAACGCTCCGGAAGCGGCTGCCGACACCACCATGGCTGCGCTGCTGCGCGAAGCAATGGCCAAGCAGAACTGAGTTCTGTTTGATCGGTAAAAAGGGCGACCCTCGGGTCGCCCTTTTTTGTGTCTGCGATTTACTTGGTTGGACCAAAAACAGCTCGATCCTACAGCGTTTGTAGCTATTTCTGAGGTCGTGAGCGGTGTGCGGGCAGTAGGCTTTCCCGCTCGTCTGCAAAGTCGCGCCGCAGTGCGGTCGCGCTAGCGTAAGGCGGGGATTGCCGGCGCTATGGCCTATCTTGAATTTTTTTGTTTAGTCAAGAACCACCCTGTTCAAATCCGCCGGGGCGTGCTACAAACTGATTAAGCAATGATCTAGCTGCTTGATAACGAAGGGAAAAATATGACGAAGTCGGAGCTGATCGAACGTATTGTCACCCATCAGGGGCTGCTCTCGTCCAAGGACGTCGAGTTGGCCATCAAGACTATGCTTGAGCAGATGTCGCAGTGCCTGGCGACCGGGGATCGTATCGAGATCCGTGGCTTTGGCAGCTTTTCCCTGCACTACCGCGCGCCGCGGGTAGGGCGCAATCCCAAGACCGGCCAGTCGGTCAGCCTCGAAGGCAAGTACGTGCCGCACTTCAAGCCCGGCAAGGAGCTGCGTGATCGGGTCAATGAAGACGAGCACGTGCCCCATTGAGTGAAGGAGCAGTCTGATGCGTAACCTAAAACGCGCCCTGGCGGCGCTGTTCGTGCTGCTGCTGGCGGCTGTGGTGTTGTTCTTCGTGCTGGAGAATCAGCAGGCTGTGTCGTTGGTGATGTTCGGTTGGTCCGCCCCTGCCGTGCCGGTGGCGGTGCTGGTGCTGGCGGCTCTGGTGGTCGGGCTGGCAGTGGGGCCGTTGTTGGGGGCTTATGGTTTGATGCTGGGTAAGCGCAGGATCCGGGCTTCTGCTCGTCGGGCGGCGCTGTCTGGCGACTAGGATTTTCCCGTATCGTTTTTCTGAGTCGTCGCCTTGGCTGGCTGGGCGATGGTGCATCTTTTGCGTCAAACCGTTCTGTGTGCATTTGTGACTACTTGGTGTGCGGAATGGGTATTTTCACCTTGATGCCGGTGTGATGTGTTCCTCTTCACGCGTCGATGCCCATGTGTCGAGCGTATCTTTGCGCCCTTCGTGGTCGCTGCCATCTGGTTTGCTTTCTGTCGCGAATCTTCGCCCTGGTCTAGGCTGTCCGAGATTGTCCAGTTCTCTGTGGTCTTAGTGCTTTCCAGGGGGGCTGGGCTGTTCGGTGTAGTGCCAAGCCGCTGATTTTGAGCCTGTTGTGGAAATCGCGTACCATGGTGGATTGCCTGTCAGCCTGTTGAAGATCACCGGATGCCGGATGTTCCCTGGCCGATTTTTTGAAGGTCTATAGATGAAAATCATTGCAGTGATCCCGGCGCGGGCAGGCTCGAAACGATTGCCTGGCAAGAATGTGAAGATGTTGGGTGAGCATCCGTTGATTGCATGGACAATCAGGGCGGCGCTCCAGAGTTCGGGAGTCAGCGATGTGGTCGTGACCACCGATGACCTGCAGGCTGCCGAGATTGCGCGGCGTTATGGTGCCACGGTGCCTGGCATGCGACCGGCACATCTCGCGACTGATACCGCCAGCAGTGTTGATGTGGTCAGGCACGTAGTGGATGAGTATGAAGCGCGTAATGGCCCGGTTCAGGGTGTCTTGCTGCTGCAGCCCACATCGCCGTTTCGCCGGACCGAGTCGATAGACAAGGCCATCGAACTGTTTGGCAGCAGTCCGGCCCGCTCGGTTGTCAGTGTCAGTCCGGCCAGCACTCATCCTGCCTGGTGTTTCAAGCTCCAGGCCGACTCGATGCAGCCGTTCATGGGGTGGGAGCAGGTGTCCAGGCGTTCCCAGGATCTTGAACCGGCCTATACGCTCAATGGGTCCATCTATCTGATTGCGCCAGATGTGCTTCGCAAAAAGAACGGCTTTATTTTCGAGGGGACGGTGCCGATGGTAATGGCCGATGGCGCGGAGTCGCTCGACATCGACACGATCGATGACTGGAATGAGGCGCAGCGGCTGCTCACATCCTTGATGCGCTAGGTGGCGCGCTCCGCAGGAAGTGGCACAATAACCTGGTTTTTGCACGGCAGGCGGGCGGTGCGATGCTCGGCTGACAAGGCCAGCAGTTACCATTCATTTTTGTATCGCCGCACCCCCTCTGGTAGGGGTGGGTAAGTTAAGGATCAAGCGATGACGACAGTTTTAGTGACAGGTGCCGATGGTTTCATTGGCTCGCATTTGACCGAGCTGCTGGTGCGCGAAGGCTATAAGGTCAAGGCGCTTTCTCAATACAACTCCTTTAATTACTGGGGTTGGCTTGAGGATGTTGATTGCCTGTCGCAAATTGAAGTGCTGAATGGCGATGTCCGCGATCCTCATTATTGCAAGCACATTACCAAAGGGGTCGACATCGTCTTTCACCTGGCGGCGCTGATTGCAATTCCCTACTCCTATGTCGCCCCTGATAGTTATGTCGACACCAATGTCAAAGGCACGCTGAACATCTGTCAAGCGGCGCTGGAGAATGGCGTCAAGCGGGTCATTCATACCTCGACCAGTGAGGTCTATGGCACGGCGCTTTATGTGCCGATCGATGAGAAGCACCCGTTGCAGGCGCAGTCGCCCTACAGTGCTTCGAAAATCGGCGCGGATGCCATGGCGCTGAGCTTCTTCAATGCCTTCGACCTGCCCCTGACCATCGCCCGTCCGTTCAATACCTATGGTCCTCGGCAGTCGGCGCGTGCGGTTATCCCAACCATCATTTCGCAGATTGCCAGCGGGCAAAAGCAGATCAAGCTCGGTGATGTCACCCCCACCCGTGACTTCAACTATGTGGCCGATACCTGCCGTGGCTTCCTGGAACTGGCGCGTTGTGATCAGGCCATCGGCGAAACCGTGAACATTGGCTCCAACTTCGAAATCTCGGTGGGCGACACGCTCGAACTGATCCGTAAGCTGATGGGCAGTGACGTTGAGTTTCTCGTGGATGACCAGCGGATGCGTCCTGGGAAATCCGAGGTCTTCCGCCTGTGGTGCGACAACTCGAAGATCAACGCACTGACCGGTTTCAAGCCTGCCTACGACATTGAGCAAGGCTTGCAGCAGACCATCGACTGGTTCACGCGTCCAGAAAATCTGGCGAAGTATAAAGCCGACATCTACAACGTCTGAGGTGACTAATGTTCGAGTCTCTGGTTGCATTCGTTCGCGAGCAGTACGGTACTGACGACTTTATCCCGCTGCACGCGCCCGTTTTCGAAGGCAACGAGCAGGCTTATGTCGCACAGACGGTCGAGTCCACGTTCGTATCCAGTGTCGGCAAGTTCGTTGATCGCTTCGAGCAGGACATGCAGGCCTACACGGGCAGTCCCAGGGCAGTGGCGACCGTCAACGGCACGGCTGCATTGCACGTGGCACTGCTGTTGGCGGGGGTGAAACCGGGTGAGCGCGTCATTACTCAATCGCTCACCTTCGTTGCGACCTGCAATGCCATTGCCTATTGCGGTGCCGAGCCCGTGTTCGTCGATGTTGATCGGGATACGCTGGGGATGTCCGCCAGCAAGCTTGAGGCGTGGCTCGATGAGGCCGCGTACCGTGATGACGATGGCGTGTGTCGCCTGAAAAACGGTGACCAGGTGCTGCGGGCCTGTCTACCCATGCATACGTTCGGACATCCGGTGGACCTGGATGGCCTGGTCGACGTCTGCGCGCGTTGGGGGCTGGTGCTCGTGGAGGATGCCGCAGAGTCTCTGGGCAGTTTGTACAAGGGGCGCCATACCGGTACTTTCGGGACCCTGGGTACCTTGAGCTTCAATGGCAACAAAATCATCACCACCGGTGGTGGCGGCATGGTCCTGGCGGGCGAGGCCCTGGGTGTTCGAGCCAAGCACCTGACCACGACGGCAAAGCAGCCTCATCCCTACGAGTATGTGCACGACGAGGTTGGCTACAACTATCGTCTGCCCAACCTCAATGCGGCGTTGGGGTGCGCGCAGTTGGAGAAGCTGGAGGACTTCATTGCCTCCAAGCGTGAGCTGGCCTCGCGCTACGCTGCCATGCTCGAGGGCAGCGAGCTTGCGTTCGTCGGCGAGCCTGCGGGCTGTCGCTCGAATTTCTGGCTGAACGCCGTAATTTGCGACAGTCGTGAGCGCCGTGATGCACTGCTGGAGTTCACCAACAAGCGTGAGGTGATGACGCGGCCAATCTGGCGCTTGATGAATCATCTCCCGGCTTATGCCCATTGCCTGTGTGGTGACCTGAGTAATGCCGAGTGGCTGGAATCTCGGGTCGTCAATCTGCCTAGCAGTGTGTTGCCGCGGACTGCTCTGTGAAAAAGCGTATTGCAGTGTTTACCGGTACCCGGGCCGAATACGGCCTGTTGTACTGGCTTATGAAGGATATCCAGTCCAGCGAAGCGCTCGCCCTGCAGGTCATCGTGAGTGGTATGCACTTGTCACCGGAGTTTGGTGAAACGTGGCGCCAGATCGAGGCGGACGGGTTCGCTATCGACGCCAAGGTTGAAATGCTGCTCTCCTCCGACAGCGATGTCGGGGTGGTCAAGTCGATGGGCCTGGGAACGCTCGGATTTGCCGATGCGCTTGACCGGCTTCGACCGGATTGCCTGGTCGTGCTCGGTGATCGCTTCGAGGCGTTGGCGATCGTGCAGGCCGCGCTGGTCATGAGGATTCCCGTGGCTCACCTTCACGGCGGCGAGATCACCGAAGGGGCATATGACGACGCCATACGCCATGCGATCACCAAGATGGCTGACCTGCATTTCGTGGCCGCTGAACCCTACCGTGCGCGGGTTATCCAAATGGGTGAGTCGCCGCAGCGGGTTTTCAACGTCGGTGCCGTAGGGCTCGACCATATCCAGCGCACCCCACGGATGAGCCTCGAAGCACTGCGCGAGAGCCTGTCTTTCGAGCTGAATCGCCCGTTCATGCTGGTCACCTATCACCCCGTGACCCTGGCCGATGAGGCGCCGGTGGAGAGCTTCACGGCTTTGCTCGAGGCTCTGGACGACTATCCCGACCACCAAATCATCTTGACGTACCCTAATGCCGACAACGGCGGGCGGGCGATCATTCCATTGCTCGAGGCATATGCCCAGCGCCAGCCAGAGCGCGTGCTGGCCATTGCGTCGCTGGGGTTCCGGCGTTATCTGAGCGTCGTGGCCCAGGCTTGCGTCGTGGTCGGCAACTCTTCCAGCGGCATCATTGAAGTGCCTGCGTTTGGTGTGCCGACCGTGGACATCGGTGCGCGGCAAAAGGGGCGCCTGGCGGCGGACTCGGTCGTGCATTGCGAAGCGAGCCGTAGCGGGATCGAGGCGGCTTTGCGCCAGGCCCTTGATCCGGTGTTTGCCCAGCGTTGCAAGGGGGTTCACAACCCTTATGGGCAAGGCGATGCGGCACGGCAGATCGTCAAGGTCCTGAGCGCCGTCGATGGCTACCAACAGACACCTTTTCACGACATAACCTGGTCATCATGAATCAGTCCAAGAAAAACTCGGTCTATATCATTGCCGAAGCTGGCGTGAACCATAACGGGGAACAGGATCTGGCGTTCGCGCTGATCGACGCGGCGGCTGCCGCGGGAGCGGATGCGGTCAAGTTCCAGACGTTCGATGCTGCGTTGCTCGCGGCAGGCTCCGCGCCCAAGGCGGCCTACCAGAAGAAGAGCACTGCCGCAGAAGAAAGCCAGTTGGCCATGCTGAAAAAGCTTGAGCTGCCCCGGGAGTGGCACGCGGCGTTGCAGACCTATGCCCGCGACAAGGGGCTCGAGTTCCTCTCCACGGCCTTCGACGCCGGTAGCCTGGACTTCCTTTGCGAACTGGGCATGCCGTTCTTCAAGGTTCCCTCTGGAGAACTGACCAACGCTCCGTTGCTGTGGCGATTTGCCCGTACGGGCAAGCGACTGGTCCTGTCCACCGGAATGGCGACCTTGAGCGAAGTGGAGCAGGCGCTGGCTGTTGTCGCCCATGGGCTGGCGCACGAAGTGGAGCCGCGGGACATGGATGACGTGTGGCAGCATTGGGGGCATGCGCAGAGCCGGGAGCGGTTGCTGGGGCATGTTGCTCTCCTGCATTGCACGTCCCAGTATCCGACGCCTTGGCATGAGGTGAACCTGCGAGCCATGGACACCCTGGCCGATGCCTTTGGCCTGGAAGTGGGGTATTCCGACCATACCGAAGGCTGCCTGATTCCTGTGGCGGCCGTGGCACGCGGTGCGACGATCATCGAGAAGCACTTCACGCTGGATCGTTCGATGCCAGGGCCCGATCACAAGGCTTCGCTGGAGCCGGACGAGTTGAAGCGCATGGTCAGTGAAATTCGTGCTCTGGAAGTGGCGTTGGGCGGGCGTAGCAAGGCGCCGCAACCGAGTGAATGGGATACCCGTCGCGCCGCGCGTCAGCAGGTGGTTGCGGCCCGCGCTCTGACGCCAGGACAGATCATCGAGCGAGCGGACCTGACAACTGCGCGCAGTGGTGCAGGGCTGCCTGCGGCACAGCTGTGGGGGCTGGTCGGGCGGGCGGCCGTGCGTGGTTATGCGCCAGGCGACGCAATCGATGAGTGAGGCTGCGCGCCCATTGCCGTTGGTGATACTCGGCGCTGGCGGCCACGCCAAGGTGCTGCTGTCCCTGGCTCGTGCGCTGTGCCTGGAGATCCAGGGCGTCTGTGACCCGCAGTTGCATCACTCGGGGCTGCGCCAATGGCGTGGGCTGCCCGTGCTGGGGGACGATGCGGCGCTGAACCAGATCCCTCCAGGCAGCGTCCTGCTGGTCAACGGCATTGGCCAGACCGTGGGCGGTGCCGCCAGGCGCAAGCTGTACGAGCAGTTCAGTGGCCAGGGGTATCGATTTGCGACCTTGGTCCATCCGTCGGCCTGGGTGGATCCCGACGCGGTTCTGGGCGAGGGTGTCCAGGTCATGGCAGGCGCCGTCGTACAGGCAGATAGCCACATAGGGCTCAATACAATCATCAACACTCGAGCTGCGGTCGATCATGATTGCAGGGTCGGGCGGCACGTGCACATCGCTCCGGGAGCGACCTTGTGCGGCGCAGTGACAGTCGCGGATCGCAGCTTTGTCGCCAGTGGCGCCACGATCATTCAAGGCATCGACATTGGTGAGGATGCGGTGGTTGGCGCGGGTGCGGTGGTGGTGCGGCACCTGCCGGCCAATCATCGGGTGCTGGGTTCGAAGGGGCTGATCGCAAGCGTGCCCGACAATGAGCAGGAAGGTAGTAAATGAAACAATGGGAAATGACGTGCGTCGCGCCTGATTGCTCGATGGAAGAGGCGATCGCCACGCTGGACCGGGTTGCGGTACGCATCGTCCTGGTGGTTGATGCCAAGCGGCAGTTGCTGGGCACCGTGACCGATGGCGACGTCCGCCGGGCACTGCTCAAGCGTCGTCCGTTGGAGACGGCGGTCAAGGAGATCATGTGCAGTTCGCCGAAGACGGCGGGCAGGGACTGGACGCGCGAGCGCATTCTGTCGGTCATGGAAACCTATCAGTTGCTGCAGATGCCGGTGGTCGACGAGGCAGGCATCGTAATCGGTCTGGAAACCCTGCACGGTCTGTTGAACAGGCCCCAGCGCGATAACCCGGTATTCCTCATGGCCGGCGGGTTTGGCACTCGTCTGCGACCGCTGACCCACAACTGCCCCAAGCCACTGCTCAAGGTCGGTGACAAGCCGATCCTGGAGCTGATTCTTGAGCGTTTCATCGCGGCGGGTTTTCATCGCTTCTTCATCTCCACCCACTACATGCCGGAGATGATTCGCCAGCACTTTGGTGATGGGAGCCGCTGGGGTGTATCGATCGTCTACGTTCATGAAGATGAGCCGTTGGGGACGGGAGGGGCATTGGGGTTGCTGCCGCACGAGCAGATTGATCGCCCGCTGTTCCTGATGAACGGAGATCTGCTCACCACCCTGAATTTCCTGAACGTGCTGGAGTTCCACGAGAGCCATGGTGGCGCGGCGACCATGTGTGTGCGCGAGTATGAGTATTGCGTGCCTTACGGCGTGATCCAGAGCGAAGGGCATCGGATCCGCTCGATGGTGGAGAAACCTGTGCAGAAGTTCTTCATCAATGCGGGGATCTATCTGTTGTCGCCCGAGTTGGTCAGGAGTGTTCAGCCGGGTACCCGGATCGATATGCCCACGTTGCTGGAGCGAGAGATCGCGGCGGGGCGTGACGTTAATATGTTCCCGGTGCACGAGTACTGGTTGGACATTGGCCGCATGGAGGATTTCCAGCGTGCGCAGCACGAGTTTGCCAGCTTGTAATCAGCTGCGTGGCCAGTCTGCGAGGGCTTGGCCATGCAGTGCATGGCGATTCCTGAGGGCGAATCACATGCTGTAGTTCAGTGGGGGCCGGAAGCCGGTTGTTCAGTGAGTGGATTGACGGAGTTCCGGAATGAAGGTGTCGAATATCATGTTTTCCAGTAAGGTCGTGCGCCTTTTCAACATTGCGCTGCGTGGCCTGACGCTGTTGAGCAAGTTTGCCCTCATTTTTTTCCTGGCGAGATTTCTCGACGTTTCCGAGGTGGGTGTCTACGGCCTGTTCGCGGCGGCGATCGGCTACTCGCTGTACGTGGTGGGCTTTGAGTTTTACAACTATTCGACGCGTGAAATCATTGGCCAGCCACCTGCTCGTTGGCTGGCAATGGTACGTGATCAATTTGCGTTGTATGGCCTCCTCTATGTTGCTTTCCTGCCCATCGCCTTTTACCTGTTCCACGCTGGAATATTGCCCTGGCATTACCTTGTCTGGTTCTTCCTGCTGACGGTGCTGGAGCATGTCGCGCAGGAAATGAACCGGTTGCTGGTCGCGATTTCCGAACCCGTCCTGGCGAGTGTCGTGCTGTTCGTTCGAAGCGGTGCCTGGTGCCTGCTGGTGGTCGGCTGGATGTGGTGGTCGCCAGGCTCGCGTACCTTGGAGCTGGTGTTTTCGGCGTGGTCGGCAGGGTGTTTCCTGGCCTGTGTCCTGGCGGGTATCAGGCTGATGAAACTCGATCGCCGGGCGTTGGCGTCGGCTGTCGACTGGTCCTGGGTGCGCAAGGGCATTCGCGTGGCGATTCCGTTGTTGGTGGCCACCCTGGCCGTCCGTGGCATTTTCACATTGGACAGGTATTTTGTGGAGGCGCTGGCGAACCTGGCGACGGTGGGGGCCTACGTGCTCTACGTGAGCATGGCGACCGCGGTGATGTCTTTCCTCGATGCCGGGGTCATCGTGTTTCTGTTCCCGCGGCTGGTTGCGCTGGCCAAGCAGGGTGATCAGCCCGGTTTTGCCAAGGCGATGCGGGAACTGACGCTCAATGTGATCGTTGTGACGGGCGTTCTGGTCGTTGCGTGTTCGTTGTTGGCGCGGCCGGTGGTTGGCTACCTGGGCAGTCCGGCCTATGCGGATCATCTGGCGATGCTCGACTGGTTGCTGCTTGCCATGGCGTTCTATTGCCTGAGCATGATTCCGCACCTGGGGCTTTATGCTCATGGTCGCGACCGGCATCTGCTGCTGAGCCAGGTCGCGGGTTTTGTGCTGTTCATCCTGCTTGCCTGGCTATGGGGGGCGCAGGCAGGTGCTCGTGCGATACCGTGGGCAATGTGTGTTGCGTTTGGTGTTGTCTGGGTATGGAAAATGGTTGCCTACCATCGGCTCTGCGGCGGCGCTGCGGCGGGGAAAGGTCCTGGCGTGGAGCAAGTGGGATGAGCGGGCGGCCTGTGCTGAATGGCGATGCGCGCTGTTCGCTGACAGTCATTTCATGTTCCGAGAGCCCTATGTGCTTTGTATTGGCAGGTGCCTGTTCAGTGGCAAGAAGAAATCGTGGTTCGGGAGTGGCAGGATGAAGAGGCGTGACCTTGAGTGCATGGTCGTCTACATGAAGTCTGTCGAGAATGAGATCTGCCTCGATCAGGGCATCTATGCATTGTGCGGCCTGTCAGCCAAGGATCTCGGCTATCTGCCGCGCCCGGCCAAACTGCTTAATCGATTGGCCGGGCGACAGGGGCTCGTTCGGATGGTGGCCGGTGTTGTCCGCATGCTCTGGCGAAATGGCGCGGCCATGCTGTTCTTCGCACGTGAGTGGTTGATGCTCAGTGCGCATGTGCGTCGGTTGGCGACAGTGGAAGTTGCTGAGGCGCGTGAGGCGGCCTTCTGCTCCGGCAATCGTTCCGTGGAAGTCATTCGTGCCGCGTTGCCTGGGCGTGGCCTGGCCTGGCTGACCCTCCCTTGGGCACCCGTCGAGGCGGGCAAGGTGCAGGGGCCGGTCGTCGATGTATTCGCGCTGTTGGACAGCAACGACTTGCGGCGTGCCTTCTGCTTGTCGGTGCGTGCCGTGGCTGTGCTGGCGCGCCGCCCGCGTACGCGTGACTGGGTGTTGCAAAGTTATACGGCCATGCGGTGGTTCTGTGTCTACTTGGCGCTGGAGAAGGCCGGGTTCGATCATCTGCTGACCGCGGATCACTTCGACCGCTGGGCGTTGCTGGTAGATGGCCTGGTGTCGCGCCAGCGTGTGCGTGGGCGAGGTGCTAAGGCACTGGAAGTGCAGTTGACGCTGGTTCAGCATGGTGATGTGCGATCTCTGGATCAGCCCGCCTCGTCGCAAAGCAGGCTGCCTTTCGTTCTGCGTTACAAGTTGAACGCGGTCACCCAGCTATACGTGTTCGATGACCATTCACGCCAGGTTTTTGAAAATGATATTCTGTCTCGTCGTTGTCTGGCGAGAGGCGTGGAGATTCAGCGATATTCGCCGTCGATAGATCTTATTTCTTTGCCTGCGGAACATAAGGTCAAAGTGCTGTTTGTCGGTCATCCAATTTGTGAGTCGATACAAATTGAACTGTTCAAGTGTCTGATGGAAGCGTTTGAAGTTACTGTTTATTACAAGCCGCATCCAACTGCCGGTATGAGCGCGTTGGCGAGGAGTCAAGGCTGGACTGTCATTGATGACAAAAGGATATTTCCTGCAGTGGACTTGATAGTTTCCTACCCTTCTACCCTGGTCCAGGAGTATGCCGGGCAGGGGGTCGGTGCGGTGATGCATCCGCTGCAAAGTCAAGAGGAGGGCGGTGCTGGCATTTTTGCCGACCTCCAGTCAAAATTGACCCTTTTGGGTTGCGAAAGAATTCAGCCTTGAGCTATCGGCTACCGGAATCGGGAGAGTGTATGAGGGGTAGCGCCTATAAAATCTGCTCGCGTTGCATCATGGATACGAGTGATCCGCTCATCCAGTTCGATGCCGAGGGCGTGTGCGAGCACTGCCGGAATTTTGACCAGCAGATCAGCCCCAACTGGCACACGGATCAACGTGGCGAAGCGGAGCTGATGCGGCTTGCCGACAAGATCAGGAAGGACGGCCAGGGCCGTGACTTCGATTGCATCATCGGTTTGAGTGGTGGCCTCGACAGCTCCTATGTCAGCTACATCGCCAAGGAGAAGATGGGCCTGCGTCCGCTTCTGTTCCATGTCGATGCGGGTTGGAACACCGATCAGGCGGTCGGCAATATCGAGAAGCTCGTCGATGGCCTGGGCCTGGACTTGTACACGGAAGTTATCAACTGGGAAGAAATGAAAGATCTGCAGGTGGCCTTCCTCAAGGCGCAGATCTCTGACCAGGACTTGCCGCAGGACATCGCCTTCTTTTCGGGGTTGTACAAGTTCGCCCGGGCAAACAAGATCAAATACGTGCTGACCGGCGGTAACTTCTCGACGGAGTGCTGCCGTGAGCCCGAAGCCTGGGGGGGATACCCGGGGATCGACAAACGCTTGATGATGGATATTCACAAGCAGTTCGGTAAGCGCCCGCTGAAGTCATTCCCGGTGGTCGATATCCTGATGTATAAACTCTACTATCGTTACATTCTGGGAATGGAAGTCGTCAAGCCGTTGAACCTGATTCCTTATGTAAAAAAGGACGCAGAAGAGACGTTGCAGCGGCTGTTTGGCTGGAAGGCATTCCAGCACAAGCATCATGAATCGCGCTTCACCCGCTTCTATGAAGATTACTGGATGCCGCGAAAGTTTGGTTACGAGAAGCGCCGGGCGCATTTCTCGAGCCTGATCATGACCGGGCAGATGACCCGCGAGGCGGCACT
Organism: Pseudomonas carassii; assembly: GCF_036324045.1. Lineage (NCBI taxonomy): Bacteria > Pseudomonadati > Pseudomonadota > Gammaproteobacteria > Pseudomonadales > Pseudomonadaceae > Pseudomonas > Pseudomonas carassii. The sequence continues at coordinate 50,885 of NZ_JAZDCT010000016.1, forward strand.
GGAGCGTATCGCCCAACCTGAACTGGAAGAAAAGTTCCTGATCTCCGAGTTCGAGTTTGTCGCCAACAAGCTGGACCTGACGGTCGATGAGTTGCGTGCCATTTTCGAAGGGCAGAACAAGACCTGTGCCGACTACAAGAACAAGCGCTTCCTTATCGGTATCGGCGCGCGCGTGATGAGCGCGTTGGGGCTGGAGAGAAGGCTGTTCAGATGATTACGATTATCGATTATGGCCTGGGCAATATTCAGGCCTTCGTGAATGTCTACAAGCGGCTGCACATTCCCGTTCAGGTGGCGCGCTGCGCCGAGGAACTGGCGGGTGCCCAGAAGCTGATCCTGCCGGGCGTCGGCGCGTTCGATCATGCCATGGAGCGTCTCGAGGCTTCGGGGATGCGTGCCACCCTCGACCGGCTGGTGCGTCAGGACAATGTGCCGGTGCTGGGGATCTGCGTGGGTATGCAGATGCTCGCCGACTCCAGCGACGAAGGGCGCTTGCCGGGCCTGGGCTGGGTGCCGGGGCGGGTGGTTTCGTTCCGCTCGAACCCTGGCCTGGAAGCCATCGCCCTGCCGCACATGGGCTGGAACGACGTCCAGGCGGTCAATGGCAATCCGCTGCTCAAGGGCTTCGAGGACGAAGCGCGGTTCTATTTCCTGCATTCCTTCTACTTCGAGTGCGCGCAGGCCGAACATGTTGGTGCTCGTTCCAGCTATGGCCTGGATTTCAGTTGCGCCGTGGCGTCCGATAACGTCTACGGCGTTCAGTTCCACCCAGAGAAAAGCCACCACTTTGGTGTCGGGCTCCTGAAAAATTTCGCGGAACTCTGAAATGCTTAGACCTCGAATCATTCCCTGCCTGTTGATTCACGACGGTGGCTTGGTCAAGACCGTTGGCTTCAAGGATGCCAAATATGTTGGCGATCCGATCAATGCGGTGAAGATCTTCAATGAGAAGGAAGCCGATGAACTGATCGTTGTCGACATCGACGCCACGGTCAACGGGCGCGAGCCTGATTACAAGCGTATCGCCAACCTGGCCGCCGAGTGTCGGATGCCGCTGTGCTATGGCGGCGGCGTGCGCACTCCCGAGCAGGCGAGGGCAATCATCGCGCTTGGCGTGGAGAAGGTCGCGATCAGTGCCGCGGCATTGGAAGATCCGACGCTGGTCACCCGCATTGCCGAGGAAATCGGTCGGCAGAGCGTGGTGGTGGTGCTCGACCACAAGCCGCGTACGCTCAGCCTCAGCAAGCAACAGGATGTCTGGACTCACAACGGCACCCGCAACACCAAGCGCAACGTCATCGACGTGGCCAAGGAAATGGAAGCGGCGGGCGCCGGTGAAATCGTCATCAACTCGATTGCCAACGACGGTCGGATGAAAGGCTACGACATAGCGCTGGCGAGCAAGGTGCGCGAGGCAGTCAACATTCCGGTCACCATCCTGGGAGGAGGCGGTTCCCTGGAGGATATGCATCAAGTGGTCGCGGCTTGCGGGGTGGTAGGGGTTGCCGCTGGCAGCTTCTTCGTCTTCAAAGGTACATACCGCGCTGTTTTGATCAGCTATCCGAGTGCGCAGCAAAAGGACGAAAAGGTCTTTTCTGCGTTGCAGGCCCGCTAGCCGCCTATTCAGGAATCATTATGTTCAGTGGAAAAAAACTTCTCATTTCGGGCGGTACGGGCTCCTTCGGCAACGCCGTACTGAAGCGTTTCCTCGATACGAATATCGCGGAGATCCGCATCTTCAGTCGTGATGAGAAGAAGCAGGACGACATGCGCAAGCGCTACGGCAGCAGCAAGCTCAAGTTCTACATCGGGGATGTCAGGGACTACCAGAGCGTGCTCAATGCGACCCGCGGTGTCGATTACATTTTTCACGCCGCCGCGCTGAAACAGGTGCCGTCCTGTGAGTTTCACCCGATGGAAGCGGTCAAGACCAATGTCCTGGGCACGGAAAATCTGCTCGAGGCGGCGATCCAGAACGAAGTGCGTCGCGTCGTCTGCCTGAGCACCGACAAAGCGGTCTACCCGATCAACGCCATGGGTATTTCCAAGGCGATGATGGAAAAGGTCATGGTTGCCAAGTCGCGCAATGTCGATGACAAGAAGACCGTCATCTGCGGTACGCGCTACGGCAACGTCATGGCGTCGCGGGGGTCGGTGATCCCGTTGTTCGTCGATCAGATTCGTGCGGGCAAGGCACTGACGCTGACCGACCCGAACATGACCCGTTTCATGATGACCCTGGCCGATGCCGTCGATCTCGTGCTCTATGCGTTCAAGCATGGCAACAACGGCGACCTGTTCGTACAGAAGGCGCCAGCCGCGACGGTGGAGACCTTGGCCAAGGCCCTGACTGCCCTGGTGGGCAAGCCCGAGCATCCGATTCAGGTGATCGGCACGCGCCATGGTGAAAAACTCTACGAAGCACTGCTGAGTCGTGAAGAGATGGCCTGTGCCGAAGACATGGGGGAGTACTTCCGTATTCCGCCTGATCTGCGTGATCTCAATTACGCCAAGTTCGTCGAGCAGGGTGAAACCAAGATCTCCCGTACCGAAGACTACAACTCGCACAACACCGAGCGTCTGGATGTCGAGGGTATGCAGCGCCTGTTGCTGAAACTGGACTTCATGCGCGCGATCCAGCGTGGCGAAAATGCAACGCCCGAGGAGTGAGTCATGAACGTCCTGATTACGGGTGCCAATGGATTCGTCGGCCAGAATCTCATTGCCCATCTGAATGAACAACATGATGTGCAGGTGTTGCGCTTCACCCGCGATGATGGGCTCGATAGCCTGCCATCGCTGGTGAAGCAGGCGGACTTCGTGTTTCACCTGGCGGGTGTCAATCGTCCCCAGGACCCACTGGAGTTCCAGAGCGGCAATGCCGACCTGACCCGTGCCCTGTGTGATGCCATTGTGGCTGCTGGCCGTCCGGTTCCCGTGCTGTATACCTCGTCTATCCAGGCCGGTCTGGACAATCCCTACGGCCTGAGCAAGCGTGCCGCCGAGGACGTGCTGATCCAGCTCGCGGCCAGCCAAGGCGTGCCGGTTCATCTGTTCCGTCTGCCCAATGTGTTCGGCAAGTGGGCCAGGCCGAACTACAACTCGGCGGTGGCGACGTTCTGCCACAACATTGCCCGTGACCTGGCGATCACCCTCAATGATCCCGATGCCCAGATCAACCTGGTATATGTCGACGATGTCATTGCGCAGTTCATTGCGGTCATGCGAGGTACTGTGGCTGGCTCGCCCTTCGTCAGTGTCGAGCCCCAGTATCGGATCACGGTCGGTGAGTTGGCGGAGCAGCTGCGGGCATTTCGCGACAGCCGCCAGTCGATGGTGACCGAAGCTGTCGGCACGGGGCTGGTGCGAGCGCTGTACTCGACCTACCTGAGCTATGTGCCACCGGAGCGTTTCACCTATGACGTGCCCCGTCATGGCGACCCGCGCGGGGTGTTCGTGGAGATGCTCAAGACCCGTGACAGCGGTCAGTTCTCCTACTTCACCGCGCACCCGGGAATCACCCGGGGCGGGCATTATCATCACTCGAAAACCGAGAAGTTCCTGGTCATCAAGGGCAAAGCATGCTTCCGCTTCCGTCATATCGTCACTGGAGAGTTTCATGAACTTTTCACTGACGGTGAGCAAGCTCGCGTTGTCGAAACCGTTCCGGGGTGGACCCACGACATCACCAATGTCGGAGAGGACGAGATGATCGTCATGCTCTGGGCCAATGAAATCTTCGACCGTGAGCACCCAGACACCTACGCCCGCCCCGTCGGTACCCAAGCCTGAGCCGTCGTACACAGGACCATTGACATGAAGAAGCTCAAAGTTGTGACCGTGGTGGGTACCCGCCCGGAAATCATTCGTCTGTCGCGGGTCATGGCGGCTCTCGACCAGCACTGCGATCACGTGTTGGTCCATACCGGCCAGAACTACGACTATGAACTGAACGAGATCTTTTTCCAGGATCTGGGGATTCGCAAGCCGGACCATTTCCTCAACGCGGCCGGCGCCACGGGTGCCGAGACCATTGGCAATGTGATCATCGCGGTCGACCGTGTGTTGGCCGAGATCAAGCCAGAGGCTTTGCTGGTGCTTGGCGATACCAACAGCTGCATGGCCGTTCTGCCGGCCAAGCGTCGCAAGATCCCGACGTTCCACATGGAGGCAGGCAACCGCTGCTTCGACATGCGCGTGCCCGAAGAGATCAATCGACGCATCGTCGACCACACGGCTGACATCAACCTCACCTACAGCACCATCGCGCGGGATTACCTGCTGCGTGAAGGGTTGCCGGCGGACCGTGTGATCAAGACCGGCAGCCCGATGTTCGAAGTGCTGAACTACTATCGGAGCGGCATCGACGGTTCCGACGTGCTATCGCGTCTTGGCCTGGAGGCCGGGAAGTTTTTCGTGGTCAGTGCTCACCGTGAAGAAAACATCGACTCGGATGGCCACTTCCTCAAGCTGGTGGACATGCTCAATACCGTGGCGGAGCAATTCGGCCTGCCGGTCATTGTCTCCACCCACCCGCGGACACAGAAACGCGTCACCGCGATGGGCGTGACCTTTCATGAAAAGGTGCGCCTGCTCAAGCCGCTGGGTTTCAAGGATTACAACAAGCTTCAGCTCGAGGCCAAGGCGGTCCTGTCCGACAGCGGCACCATCAGCGAAGAGGCGTCGATCCTGAATTTCCCGGCGTTGAACATCCGCGAGGCCCACGAACGTCCGGAAGGGATGGAAGAGACCGCCGCGATGATGGTTGGCCTGGAGGTCGAGCGCGTCCTGCAGGGCTTGAGCATTCTCGATAGCCAGGGCCGGGGCGACTCGCGCAGCATGCGACTGGTCGAGGACTACAGCATGCCGAATGTCGCGGACAAGGTCGTGCGGATCCTGCACAGCTATACCGACTACGTGAACCGTGTCGTCTGGAAGCGGTACTGAGATGGGGTCGGATACCAAACATGGCTGACGCCCCGCTGAAGGTTCTGGTCGTTACCCAGTATTTCTGGCCAGAGAACATGCGCATCAATGACCTCGTCCGTGACCTGACGGCCAAGGGGCATCAGGTCACCGTGCTGACCGGGCTGCCGAACTACCCGGAGGGTCGTGTGTTCGAGCGCTACCGGGAAACCCCTGAGGCATTCCGATGCTATGAGGGGGCCGAGGTGGTGCGGGTGCCGTTGATTGCGCGAGGCAAGCGCAGCCTTACGCTGGTATTGAACTACCTGTCGTTCTTCGTGAGCGCTTCCGTACTGGGGGCGTTCAAACTGCGCAAGCGGCGTTTCGATGCCGTATTCGTCTATGCGGTCTCACCCATCATGGCGGCAATTCCTGCCGTGGTCATCGGGCGGCTCAAGCGTGCGCCGGTGTTCGTATGGGTACTGGACCTGTGGCCGGAAACCTTGCGCGCGGTGGGGGTGGTCAAGCATCCGCGATTGTTGGCGCTGGTCGGCAAGGTGGTCTCGTGGATCTATGACCGTACCGACTATCTGCTGCTGCAATCCCATGGTTTTCTCGACAATGTGCGCCAGTATTGCCGCCGACCGATCTCGGCGGAGCGCCTGGTGTATTTCCCGAGCTGGGCCGAGGACGATTTTTCCTCACCGGCGGCTACGGGCCCAGGGCTGATCGCCCGGGAGCCGGGCACCTTCACCGTGGTGTTTGCCGGCAACCTGGGCGAGGCGCAGGATTTCCCGGCGGTGCTCGATGCTGCCGAAGCGCTGCGCGACACGGTTGCCGTGCGCTGGGTGATCGTGGGGGATGGACGCATGAGCGAATGGCTTGCCGGGCAGGTGGCTGCCCGCAAGCTGGATAACGTCCAGTTGTTGGGGCGTCATCCGCTGGAGGCCATGCCGGGCTTGTTCGCCCAGGCTGATGCACTGCTGGTATCGCTCAAGACCAATGACGTGTTCGAGAAGACCATCCCGGGCAAGGTCCAGGCTTACCTGGCCTCCGGCCGGCCGTTGCTGGGCATGATCAATGGCGAGGCGGCGCGTGTGATCGTCGAGTCTGGCGCGGGCCTGGCCTGCCCCTCGGGCGATGCCCAGGGCCTGGCCGGGATCACGCGGGCGCTGGCCGAGACCGATGAGACCGCGCGCATGGGCATGGGCCGGGCAGGGCGGTTGTACTACGAACAGCATTACGCCAAGGACAAATTGATGGCGCGCCTGGAAGAGCTGTTCCGGGCCGCCACGTTGCGCAGGATGAACAGCTGATGACTTCAACAGTGCTATTGACCGGGGCTACCGGTTTTGTTGGCAGGGCCGTGCTGTCGAGCCTTGTCGCCCGCGCTGACCGGGTGCGCGCGGCGGTGCGCTGCGCTTCGGCTCTCGATGCCCGGGTAGCGACATTCCAGATCGATGCGCTGGATGGCGATACCCAATGGCAAGCGGGGCTCGAGGGCGTTGAGGTGGTGATCCACTCGGCCGCCCGCGTGCATGTGATGAATGACAAGGAGGCCGACCCGCTCTCGGCATTTCGCCGGGTCAATGTCGAGGGGACCTTGAACCTGGCGCGCCAGGCGGTCGCGGCGGGCGTCCGGCGTTTCATCTTCATCAGCTCGATCAAGGTCAATGGCGAAGGTACCCCTGTTGGCCGGCCTTATCGCGCCGATGATGTCCCGGCGCCGGCCGATCCCTACGGGGTCTCGAAGATGGAAGCCGAGCAAGGGTTGCGCGTTCTGGCCGAGCAGACGGGGTTGGAGGTGGTGATCATCCGTCCGGTGCTTGTGTATGGCCCGGGCGTCAAGGCGAACTTCCTGGCCATGATGCGCTGGCTGCGCAAAGGCGTGCCGCTTCCTTTCGGCGCAATCAATAACCGTCGCAGCCTGGTGGCACTGGATAACCTGGTTGACCTGGTGCTGACCTGCATGGTCCATCCCGCCGCGGCCAACGAGACGTTCCTGGTCAGCGATGGCGAGGACCTTTCCACCACCGATCTGCTCAAGCGCATGGCCAGGGCACTTGGCACGTCGGCGCGGCTGTTGCCGGTACCGGCGATCCTGCTGACGCTGGGGGCGACACTGCTGGGCAAGCGCTCTCTGTCGCAGCGCTTGTGCGGATCGCTGCAGGTCGATATCGAAAAGACCCGCACACTGCTGGGCTGGGTTCCTCCGGTCGGTGTGGACCAGGCGTTGGCTCAGGCCGCACGGCATTTTCAGGACAATGTGAATAAATGACTCAATGGTGGCTGGTGCCTTTCGTGGCGCTGATTTCCCTTCTGATGACCGCGGGTCTGCGTCGTTACGCATTGGCCAGAAGCATCATCGATATCCCCAACGCCCGCAGTTCGCATGTGGTGCCGACGCCGCGAGGCGGGGGCGTGGCGATTGTCGTCTCGTTCCTGTTGGTGGTGGTGGCGCTCGGTGTCGCCGGTCAGTTGGCCTCCGGTCAGTTGATCGGGCTGGCGGGGGCGGGTGGGCTGATCGCGGTTATCGGGTTTCTTGATGATCATGGCCATATCGCCGCACGCTGGCGGTTGCTGGGGCATTTCATTGCGGCGGCCTGGGGCCTCTACTGGCTCGGCGGCATGCCGCCCCTGCAGGTGTTCGGGGTGGTTGTCGACCTGGGCTGGTTGGGGGCGGTGTTCGCGGTGTTCTACCTGGTGTGGCTGCTCAATCTCTACAACTTCATGGACGGTATCGATGGCATTGCCAGTGTCGAGGCCATCTGTGTCTGCGCGGGGGCTTGCCTGCTTTACTGGTTGGGTGGTTTCGAGCAACTGATCGCACTGCCGTTGATCCTGATCATGTCGGTCAGCGGCTTCCTGTACTGGAATTTCCCGCCTGCGAAGATTTTCATGGGCGATGCCGGCAGCGGCTTCCTTGGTATCGTTCTGGGCCTGCTGTCGCTTCAGGCGGCCTGGGTATCGTCGCAGCTGTTCTGGTGCTGGCTGATTCTGCTTGGGGTGTTCGTGGTGGATGCGACCTTCACCCTGATCCGCAGATTGCTGCGTGGCGAGAAGGTCTATGAGGCCCATCGCAGCCATGCCTACCAGTTTGCTTCGCGCCGGGTGGGTGGTCATTTGCCGGTCACACTGGCGGTGGCGCTGCTCAACCTGTGCTGGCTGCTGCCGGTCGCGCTCGGCGTACTGCTGTTCGATCTCGACGGGTTCCTGGCGCTCCTGGTTGCCTACCTGCCGCTGGTGGGGTTGGCCGTCGCCTATCATGCAGGTGCTGCCGAGCGTTGACCGGCTCGGCAGGAAGTTGATGGGCCTGGATTTCAGAAGAAGAATTAGCTTTGCTGATGAGGAGCGGTACAGTGGTAGGAAGGGGATGGGAAAGAATGCGGACGTCGCTGCTGGGGTTGCCGCGGGCCAAGAAACGGCTGGTGCAGGTGCTGGCCGATGTCGTGCTCGTGTGGGTGGCCCTGTGGCTGGCGTTTGTCGTTCGCCTGGGGATCGACGAGTACGCCGCGCCATTTCGTGATCACGTGTGGCTGTTCGTTTGCGTGCCACTGGTCTCGATTCCGTTGTTCATCCGCTTCGGCATGTATCGCGCGGTAATGCGCTACTTCGGCAATGACGCGTTGATCGTCATCATCAAGGCGGTGACGCTCTCGTCGCTTATCCTGGGTGTCATCGTCTACTGGTCCGCCAACCATCAGTACCTGGTGCCGCGCTCCATCATCTTCAACTACTGGTGGTTGAGCCTGGTGTTGGTGGGCGGCTTGCGCCTGGCCATGCGTCAGTACTTCATGGGGGACTGGTTCTTCGCCTCGCAGCACATGCCGTTCAGCAATCGTGACGATGGTTTGCCCAGGGTGGCCATCTATGGCGCGGGCAGCGCGGGCAATCAGCTGGTTGCGGCGCTGCGCATGGGCAAGGTCATGCGGCCTGTGGCGTTCATCGATGATGACGGCAGTATCGCCGATCGGGTGATCGCGGGCTTGCACGTCTATCGTCCCGAGCAGATCCAGCGGATGATTGATGTCACTGGAGCCCAGGAGTTGCTGCTGGCCATACCTTCGGTCAACCGCATGCGCCGGCGCGAGATTCTTGGGCTGCTCGAAGGCTATCCGTTGCACGTGCGCAGTGTGCCAGGGTTCATGGATCTGGCCAGCGGCCGGGTCAAGGTCGACGACCTGCAGGAAGTGGACATCGCGGACCTGTTGGGGCGAGACGCTGTGCCGGCGCAGGCCGACCTGCTCGAGCATTGCGTGAAAGGCAAGGTGGTTCTGGTCACGGGGGCCGGCGGTTCGATCGGCTCGGAACTGTGCCGACAGATCCTGAGGCTTCAGCCCAGTACCTTGTTGTTGCTCGAGCACAGTGAATTCAATCTCTACAGCATTCTCAGCGAGCTCGAGAAGAGCATCCGCCGTGGTTCGTTGCCAACCCGGGTCCTGCCGATCCTCGGTTCCGTGCGCAATGCCGCGCAACTGTTGGACGTGATGTCCACCTGGCGCGTCGAGACCGTCTATCATGCGGCAGCCTACAAGCATGTGCCGATGGTCGAGCACAATATTGCCGAGGGTGTACTGAACAACGTGATCGGCACGTTGAATACCGCGCAGGCGGCGCTGCAATCCGGTGTGGCCAACTTCGTGCTGATTTCCACCGACAAGGCGGTGCGCCCGACGAATGTCATGGGCAGTACCAAGCGCCTGGCCGAGATGGTGCTTCAGGCGTTGAGCCGCGAGCTGGCGCCGGTACTGTTCAATGACCCCGGCAATGTCTCTAGAGTCAACAAGACCCGTTTCACCATGGTGCGTTTCGGCAATGTACTTGGTTCTTCGGGCTCGGTCATTCCCTTGTTCCATCAGCAGATCAAGTCGGGCGGCCCCTTGACGGTGACCCATCCGAAAATCACGCGCTACTTCATGACCATTCCCGAGGCCGCGCAGCTGGTGATCCAGGCCGGGTCCATGGGGCAGGGAGGGGATGTGTTCGTGCTCGACATGGGGGAGCCGGTCAAGATCGTCGAACTGGCCGAGAAGATGATCCACCTGTCCGGTCTGAGCGTGCGTTCCGATACCAATCCGCATGGCGACATTTCCATAGAATTTACCGGTTTGCGACCCGGCGAAAAGCTCTACGAAGAGTTGCTGATCGGTGACAATGTGGTCTCTACCCGACACCCGATGATCATGAGCGCCCAGGAAGACTATCTGGATTGGGAGTCACTCAAGTCGCGGCTGACCGTGCTGCTCGAGGCGATTTCGTCCGACGACTACGCCATGGTCAGGCAGCAGTTGCGGGAAATGGTCAGTGGCTACAATCCCGATGGCGAGATCGTCGACTGGATCTATCTGCAGCGCCGTCGGGAGCCCTGAGCCTAAAGATCGCTGAGGCGGCAGGTGGTAATCTGCTCCCGCCCCAGTTCGATGAGCGTCAGCGCACCATCGGAAAATGAGCAGCCCGTGTCGATGTAGATCACGTTTCCCAGTCGTAGTACCTGCGGTACCGTAGAGTGACCTACATACAGACGGTCTACCCCATTGACCGGGCGGGTGTCCATCGAGGTGATGCGATTTCTGGCGTATAGCGCCTGGGTCTGGGCCTTCCGTCGAATTTGTGGATCGCTGGCTTGCAGAAGTGTCATGGCCCTACCCCAATCGGGAGTGGGGGGGCTTTCCGGCAAGTCTGCATGAATGACGCCAATTGGCTCGCCGCACGTGCGCTGGATTTCAATCGCCAATGGCAGGGTTGCCAGGGCGGCAGCGATGCGTTGCTGCTCGGCCGGCGCCAGCCGATGGAACCATTCGCCACCATTACGTGCGTGACGGGCCGGGTCGCCAACCCCTGCTGCGCAATCGATGGCCATCTGCTCATGATTGCCACGTACGGCGTGAAGCCAGGGATAGGCTAGCCACTCCAGCGCTTGCTCGGAGAAGGGGCCGCGATCGACCAGATCTCCAGTGGAGAACAGACGATCATGAAGGGGGGCAAAGCGCACCTTCGACAGCAGCTGACGCAGCAGCTCAAAGTGCCCATGAACATCGCCCACGACAAAATCCCGCCCTTTGAAATTGGGAGTTACAGATTTGAGTGGGGGAGTGAAGTCAGGGAGAGGCACGCCAATGCTCTGTAGGAAAAGTCATCAAAATATCTGGCGCGAGTTTATCAGGAGCGCACGGGGCATGGCACTTTTCGAGGGCTCGGCATGCGCTGTCGCTGGAGGGTGGCAACTGATAGGGCGCGTTTCACAGCGGTGAAAGTGCCGATTTATTTACCTGTCACCTCGCAGGAGTCCGCGCAGTGGCAACACACCTGATCGAATGGGTATCTGACGGCGAAAATACTCGGCATGATGTCATGGCGCCATCCTGGGCGCAACTGTCAGGAGGTGGTTAGACTATGCAACACAGCTGCATCCGGCTAAGATCATTGACTGTCAACTGATGATGATGCTCATGTGGCCGTGGGGGCTTCGGAAAAAGGGAGTTTTGTGACTGTATTTGCTTATACCGGGATGTCTTCCAATCGCGTCGATCAACGAGAAAGCCCAGTGTCGCCTGCCGTTGCAATTCTGATGGCAACCTATAATGGTGGGGGGTATTTGCGTGAGCAACTGGACTCTTTCGAGCATCAGAGCCACAAGCACTGGGTGTTGCATGTGTCCGACGATGGCTCAACTGACGATACGCTAAAGCAGCTTGAAGCATTCGGTGTGCGCTGTGGTGGAAAATTGCAATTGGTTCAGGGGCCTCGGCGTGGGTATGTGGCAAACTTCCTGTCGCTGGTCTGCCGGGTCAAGGGGGACTACCAGTACTACGCTTGGTCCGACCAGGACGATATCTGGAACGTAGACAAGCTTGAAAGGGCAGTTGCACGCTTGGCCACTGTGCCGGAGTCGGTGCCAGCCCTCTATTGTGCTCGCACTCAGTTGGTCGACGCCAAGGGTGCGGCCATCGGCTTTTCACCTCGCTTTCTCCTGCCGCCGACGTTCTCCAATGCATTGGTGCAGAGCATCGGTGGTGGTAACACCATGGTCTTCAATCGTGCTGCCTGCGAGCTGTTGCGTGAGGCGGGTATGGAACTGGAGCTACCGTCCCATGACTGGTGGGCTTATCAGCTCGTTAGTGGTGTTGGCGGGAGAGTCTTCTATGACGAAGTTCCTGTTTTGCTGTATCGGCAGCATGACGGAAACCTGATTGGCAGTAACTCGAGTTGGCAGGCCCGCCTGGTGCGCATACGCCTTCTGCTACAGGGGCGATTCTGCGAGTGGAGCGAAATGAATGTTGCAGCACTTGAGGCAATGCGCCATCGCTTGAACAGTGGCAGTCAGCAAGTGTTGGCGGACTTTATGCGTGCACGAAAAGCTAAGTTGCCCTTGCGTCTGTTGCTGGTGCTCAAGGCGAGGCTTTACCGTCAGACACTGTTCGGTAACTTGGGGCTTATGGTCGCGGTCCTGCTAAAAAAAATATGACGATAAACGACGCGGTGCTCTTCGGTCGTTTCTGTTTATGCGCTGTGTGCAATTTTCTGTAGAGCGGCCTATGAAGATATTGTTGCTAGGGAAGAACGGCCAAGTGGGTTGGGAGCTGCAGCGCAGTCTTTCCCCTTTGGGCGAGCTTATTGCCCTTGATTCTAGAAGTTCCGATTTTTGCGGTGATCTTGAAAATACAGCTGGTCTTGTCGACTCGCTTCAACTCATTAAGCCGGATGTCATTGTCAATGCGGCTGCTTATACCGCAGTCGATAAGGCTGAGGGCGAGCAGGATAAAGTCTTCCGAATCAATGCGCAGGCGGTGAGTGTGCTTGCTGAGCAGGCTGCACGGCTTGACGCATTGCTTGTTCATTACTCTTCTGACTATGTCTTTGGTGGGGCGGGTGCGCATTATCAGCAGGAGTCAGAGGCTGTTGCGCCCTTGAATTGCTATGGTGCGAGCAAGGCGGCTGGGGAGCTGGCCATTCTGCAAGCTGGCTGCAGGTTTTTGACGTTTCGCAGTAGTTGGGTTCACAGCGCTCATGGTCAGAATTTCACCAAGACCATTTTGCGCCTGGCTCAGGAGCGGGAAAACTTGAGCGTGATCAATGATCAGTTTGGGGCGCCGACCGGGGCCGACCTGCTTGCCGATGTGACGGCTCATGCCATCCTGGCGGTGGGGCGCCGCGCCGAGTTGGCCGGCCTTTACCATCTGGTTGCGCAAGGGGAGACCACATGGTGTGATTATGCCCGTTTTGTCCTGGAGCAAGCCCGCTCGGCCGGACTGGTGCTTAAGGTCCAGCCTGAGGATGTCCGTGCCATTGCAACGTCGGATTACCCAACTCCTGCAAGGCGCCCAGGTAACTCAAGATTGTCCACCGCTAAACTGCGAAGCGCGTTTGAGTTGAACGTTCCGTTCTGGAAGGATGGGGTGGCGCGCACAGTGGCTGAAATATTCGAGCGTAGGTAGGGCCTGCGAAGGGGCGCCTTGGTTGCGCTCTCGGTGGAAGGTTGGAATAGGGAGATTGAAGAGATGAAAGTAACGCCTCTGGATATTCCGGAAGTCTTACTGCTGGAGCCTCGGGTGTTCGGTGATGATCGCGGCTTTTTCTTCGAGAGCTTCAATAGCAAGCGTTTCGAGGAGGCCGTCGGGCACCCGGTGACGTTCGTGCAGGACAATGAGTCGTGCTCGAAGCAAGGGGTTTTGCGTGGCATGCACTACCAGGTGGAGTGCCCCCAAGGCAAGCTGGTTCGGGTGACCGAGGGGCAGGTGTTCGATGTCGCGGTCGATATCCGCAAAGGCTCACCGACGTTTGGACGGTGGGTCGGTGAGTATCTTTCGGCGCAAAATAACAAGCAGCTGTGGATTCCGGCAGGTTTTGCGCACGGTTTTCTGGTACTTTCCGAAACGGCGCGTTTCAACTACAAGGTCACCGACTACTGGTACCCGGAGCACGAACGGTGCATCCGCTTTGACGATCCGCAGATCCAGATTCAATGGCCGGTTAACGCAAGTATTCCGTCGCTCGCGCCCATCCTGTCCGACAAGGACCGGGAAGGGGCGATGCTGAAGGATGCAGATCTACTTTAAGGGAATGGTGGGTTTACAAAATGGCAATACAACTGTTTGTACCGAACTTCAGGGTCGACGAGTGCCTCGCTGAAATTCGCGAGTGCCTGGAGAAGGGCTGGACTGGCCTGGGCTTCAAGACCGTGGCAATGGAGGAGGACTGGAAAACCTACACAGGGCTGCCCCACGCTCACTTCCTGAGCTCCAATACAGTTGGTCTGCACTTGGCAATCGAACTGTACAAAACCAAATTCGGCTGGGCGGATGATGATGAGGTTATCACCACCCCGTTGACCTTCGTTTCCACCAATCACGCCATCCTGTATGCCGGAATGAAACCGGTCTTTGCTGATGTCGACCAATACCTGTGCCTTGATCCGGAAAGTGTGGCCAAGCGTATTACACCGAAGACCAAAGCTCTGATTTTTGTTGGTATCGGTGGTAATACTGGTCAGTACGAAAAAATCGTCAAGCTGTGCCAGGATAACGGCATCAAGTTGATTCTCGACGCGGCTCACATGTCGGGCAGCCGCTTGAACGGCAAGCATGTTGGTGTCGATGCGGACGTGACTGTCTTCAGTTTCCAGGCGGTGAAAAACCTGCCAACCGCTGACTCGGGCATGATCTGCTTCAAGGAGAAAGAAGATGATGATCGCGTTCGTAAGCTGACTTGGTTGGGCATCAACAAGGACACCTATGCGCGTACCGCTGCGCAGGGTGCCTACAAATGGATGTACGATGTCGAGGAGCTGGGCTACAAGTACCACGGTAACTCGATCATGGCGGCCATCGGTCTGGTGCAGCTCAAATACCTCGATCAGGACAACGCCTACCGTCGCCAACTGGCCAGCTGGTACCGTGAAAACCTGGCGAATCAACCGGCTATCCGAATTGTTGATGTCGCACCTGGATGCGAGTCTTCCACTCACCTGTTGCAGGTTCGTGTGAGCAATCGTGATGAGCTGATGGTTGCACTTAACGAAAATCAGATTTATCCGGGTGTGCACTACCGGGACAATACTGAGTACGGACTGTATTCCTTCGGTGAGGGCACCTGCCCACAAGCCGCCCAGGCCAGCCGTGAAATCCTGTCGATGCCAATGCACATGGGCCTGACCCGTGCGGATGTCGATACTGTCTGCGACCTGCTGATCCGCTACGCGAAATGAAGCGCCAGGTCTCTCCTTTCGGCGATGGCGTAGTGGAACTACGCCTACTCGAGGAGCGTGACCTGCACACCACCTTGTCCTGGCGAAACCGGGACGAGGCTCGGGTGTGGTTCAAGACTTCGGCGCCGTTGACCATGGACCAGCATGCAGGTTGGTTCTCCAAGTATCAGCAGAAGAATGATGACTTCCTGTTCGTTGTCGAGTCCGGGGGGATGCCGGTAGGGCAGGCTTCGGTCTATGCCATCGATTGGGAAAAACGCAGTGCTGAAGTCGGGCGCTTTCTGGTTGCACCAGAAGGTTCTGGCAAAGGCTTCATTGGTCGGGCATGCGCCGAGCTAGTAACTTTTTCACGGGACGTTCTGGGGCTGGGTTACATCTTCCTGGAGGTGCTCGAGAGCAATGAGCGTGCTATCCGTCTGTACCTGCAGAACGGCTTCAGTGAAGAGGGTCGTAGTGATGGCCTGATTCGCATGGGCCAGTCGTTGTCTCCGGTGGGCGCCAAATGATGCGAATTGCAAAGCTCAGCAGAGACAGTTTCCGCTCGCTGATGATGTGGCGAGTCTGGATGTTTCTTGGGGGGCAGGATATCAAGGCCAGGTTCCGCAGGTCGTTTTTTGGACCGCTGTGGATGGTGATGACAACCGCATTTTTCGTGGGGGGGGTCGGCGCGGTTTACGGTCTACTGTTTGGCCAACCTGTTGCAGAGTTTCTGCCCTATCTCGCTTGTGGATTCACCATCTGGGGTTTTTTAGTGACCTCGATTGTGGAGGCCAGTACCGCTTATGTCAGGGCTGAGGGCTACATCAAGCAGTTTTCCTACCCCAAGCAAATATACTTGTTGCGAAATTTGGTCTCTGCTTCCATTGCGCTGCTGATTGGTTTGCTGGTGATTGTGCCCGTGCAGGGGTTCTTCCACCAATTAAATGTGATGGGATGGCTGCTGGCAATTCCTGGGGTAATGCTTCTGCTGCTGGCCGCGCTGGGGCATATTACTGTCAGTGCCTATCTTGGTACTCGCTTTCGGGACTTTCCCCACGCCATGAGCGTACTGCTGCAAATGCTGTTTTTTATCACGCCTATCATGTTCCCGGCTAAAGTATTGCAAGCGAAGGGGCTAGACTTTGTTTATCAGTTCAACCCGCTTTACTATCTCATTGATGTAGTGCGAACTCCAATTTTGACTGCGGACTTTGCAAGCGTTGAGAGTTACGCATTTGCTGCTCTCTATATCGTGTGCTGCTGGTTCGTGGCGCTTTTGATCGCGCTCAAGCTCGATTCTCGTGTGGTTTTCCTATTATGAGCCAGGCATCGCTTTCCCTAAAAAATGTTGATGTTACCTTCCAGGGTACATTGAGTACGCACGAGGGATTGAAAGGTCTCGTCAAGGGGCTTGCTGGCAGGCGTACGGAGGGCGGCACCGGTAGTTATCAGATTCAGGCGCTGAAAAATATCTCACTGGAAGTTTCACAAGGTGAGCGAGTTGGTTTGATTGGTCTGAATGGAGCAGGTAAAAGTACCCTGCTCAAGGTGCTCGCTGATATCTATCCTCCTACATCGGGCTCTGTCAAGATTAAAGGCCATGTGTGCCCAATGTTTGAGTTTGCCACTGGATTCGAGATGAACCAGTCTGGCTGGGATAACATCCGCATTCGTGGGCTGCTCCTCGGTATGACGCCGGCGGCAATTGAGGCAAAACTTCCGGAAATTGCAGAGTTTACCGAGCTGGGCGAGTTTCTTGACTATCCAGTGCGTACGTATTCTTCAGGGATGTTTATTCGCCTGGCGTTCGCGGTATCGACCAGTATCAATCCTGAAATCTTGTTGATTGACGAGGTCATGGGCGCTGGAGACATTGCGTTTGCTGAAAAGGCGAAGCGCAGGATGTTTCAGTTCATGGAGCAAGGGAAAATATTGGTATTTACGACTCATAATTTCAATATGCTTAAAGATTTTTGCAGTCGCACCATTTGGCTCAATAAGGGCGAAGTTGTAGCGGATGGTGCGACTGCTGATGTAGTCAAGGAATACAGTTCTGCTTATGCGGGTTGAGCGGATTTTAGTGTTATAATTATTAAATTCAATATTGTTCAGGTTTTGTCTCGGGGTGGCTTCCGAGATGATTGCCTGGATCGGATGAAGTTGTAGTTAATTTTTAGCACCTTGGATGGTGCGCCCTGGGGTGGTGTGGTGAAAGTAGAAAAGTTGCTGTCTGCTTATAAGTTTGAATCGGCTGATGGTTTTGAGGCGCTTGAGCCTGATGTTTCAATTATTTTGCCAACCTATTCTCGCGCAGCTAGTGGTCTGTTTGAGCGGGTGGTCAGAAGCATATTAAGCCAGCACCTTTCCAACTTTGAGCTGATCATCATCGACGACGCTTCTACGGATGGAACTGAGGCGCTCATCAAGCAATTTATGGCGGAAGACTCGCGGATTGCGACCCTTCGCTACGCACAACGAATTGGCTTGCCTGCCATCTCGGTCAATCTGGGGTTCGAATATTCGCGCGGGCAGCGAATACTATTTGCTTTTGACGATAACGTACTGACACCGCACGGTCTGTTGGCTTTATATGACCATATGCAGCATGGCAGCGTGCGCATATGCTATGGTCAAACGCGCATGAAGACCGAGCTGGGCTGGGTATTGCTGGGCGATGGAGACTTTGATAGTCACTTTGCCCGCTATAACAACAGCATCGGCAATGGGGCAATTCTCTTTGATCGCACTGTCTTCGATGAAGTCGGTCTGTATGATCCGCATGTTATTATTGCGAGGCTTTGCGATTGGGACCTTTGGCGGCGCATGAAGCACATTGGCTTCCATCGGGTAGACACTGTCGTAAACGAAGAGCACGGGGTAACCTTGGCAGACTCGTTGGGCAACTCGCTCAATGGTGACTATGTTGCAGCTTTGGAGTGGGCGCATACCAGTCGAAATGACAAGTTGAAGCCGTCTGTGTGGAAACAGTATGAGATGCTCCAGCCCCCACCTTTCCTGAGTTATCCACGGGTTCTCAAACTCGCAGAAATGGTCGAGCAGTCGTATGGGCATCTGGGCGAGCCTGTCGAACCGATGAGGGACGATACGACGCAGGGATATCTGTTGGTATTGGGCGATATGCCGGTGAGCGGTGAACTTGTTTTTTCGGTCAAGACAGAGCAGATCATAGAAGGCCTTGATCTCAATGTCTTCATGAATTACAAGGAGGACTTCCTTCAGGGGTGTCGTGCTGTAATTATCAGCAGGGTCATCAATAAGAGCGTTGTCGCGCTTGTGGATGTGCTGCGTAAGGCGGGAGTGCCATATTATTATTATCTTGACGATATCCTTGTCTCGGATAAGTATAAAAATCTCTTTTCCCAGCCCGAGTTGATCGAAGCGGCTGCCTTCTATTCATCTCCCGAAGCGCTAGACCTCATTCGTCATGCCCAGGCAGTGCTGGCGACTTCAGACAATCTGGTCAAGGCCATGCAGGCCTATAATGACAAGGTGTTGCGTATTAATTGCACTCCACCACTTGCACTTGGCGAGAGCCATGTAGAAAGTGTCAGCCACTTTTCGCTTTCCGAGGGGGAGTGCATTCGGGTTGGCTTCTTCTCTTCTATTAGCAAGATCAAGGCTTTTCTTCAGTATAAGGCCGTATTCGAGCGGATTCATCAGGAGACCGGACGAAAGGTTGAACTATACATTCCTTGTTTTCCCGCACAAATGCCAGAGCTGGAAGCGTTTTTCGCTGATGCGATGGCCTATGTACGCCTTAAGCTGGTAGTGCGTGAGTCTAGTTATGTAGACTTTATTTTTAAGGCTCGAGCTGAACGCCTTCACTATTTGATTCACTCGTACAATGCCGAGGAAGTGTCGGGTACGGATTTCTATCTGTATAAGACATTTAATATATTGATTTCGGCTTACTTGTGTAATGTTGTCCCCGTTGTCCCTTTGCGACCACCCTTTGGAGAGCTTAAGGACAGTAATCCTGTGCTGGGTGAATTGATCACTACTTCGGATGATGAAGTTTTTGCAGTTATGATGGCTTCCCTGAATAAGCCTTCTGTTGCGCGACGCTATATAAAGGCGATGGATGCGTATATTCAGCGCTATTATCCAAATAGTATTAATCAAACGGTGCTCGACGATATTTTGCGAGCGCATCCGGCGCAGTATGATAATGTACTTGAGCTGGATATGTCCGATCTTGTTGTTCCACGATTAGTGTTCCCCAGGCGGCCTGTTGCCCTACGCCGTGACAGTGCGGTTCCGGTGGCACAATTCCGGGAAGACAACGTGGAGGATAAACCGTTCGTACTAATCCACCATCCGGATGCCGCTTACTTCCGTCGTAATCAACTGATTGTGGAGGCGCTGCAGGCTTACCCGGTAATCTGTTTCATACCCAATGCGTCGCCTGGGTTGCTGAAGGGGCTGTCAGACGAGTACCGCGGAAGCAATATTCAATGGTGTGCCGACATGCGCGCAATATTGGAGTGCATGGCGTCCGTGGGGTTGCTGATCAGCCCGTTTGTATTGCCCATCCCTTCTCACGAGTCAGCGTGGCCTCTGCTTATGAGCGCCCGTCGCCTGAAAATTCCGGTGCTGGGCGTCCAGCATGGTTTGTTCCAGTTAGGGTTGAATCAGCGTGACGGCGGAGCTCACGGAATCGTCTCGTACAGCGGTCCCGTATTCTCGATGCCCATGCGACCGGTATGCGATGTCATGCTCGACTGGTTTGATGGCGAAAGCGGCATTGGTTATGCGCGTGACACATCAGTTGTTCGCGGTGTCAAGCGGGGAACTTCCGTGCTCATCGCCGCAAATCTCAACTGGCATATCTATACCCGTAACGAGCGCATGGCCTTCGTTACGGCGGTATTGCAACTGGTACGGCAGTACCCGGATCAGCAGTTCATCTGGAAAATGCACCCAAATGAGAAGTCATCTCCGCAGTGCCAGGAAATGCGAGCCGCCATTCAAGCTGCTGTCGAGGAGTTGGATAATCTGGAAATTCCCGATGCGGTCCTGCCGACCGAATCGCTCATTGCACGGGCCCGCCTGCTGATTACGGCGCCATCCACATTGATATTGGACGCGGAAGCGTCGGCATGTCCGACCGTAGTCTTCAATTGTGCTGCCAATTCGAGCCTGGTCAGCGCAATTGGCCATGAGGCGCGTTTTGGTAATTTCCTGGAGCTGCATAACGTTTTTGTTGACGCCATGGCGGATATACACGCTTGTGTGTTGTCCACAGGACTGCTTAAACCTTTCAACGAACCGCGATTCATCGCATTGGTCGATCAACATCTTCGGCGTGAACCTGCTGATGCTTTTGAAGCGATCAATTGCGCGCGAGAGTTTATGGGGGCTGCTGTAGCGGGTGCTGCCGTGCCTGCGGTACTGCGCCAGGAAATCGCGGCGTTGAAAGTGGAGGTCGCGCGTAATCGCAAGGAGGCGCTGTCCCAACGCGTGTTTATCCAGCGAACGTTGTCCGCCATGCACGCCCAAGCCAAGGGCGTCAAGGGTGACAAGCCATATGTAGCCTGGGAGTCGCTGCCGGCAGGCTTCGATATGCTGAAAGCTTTCACCCAGGCCCGTTTCAGCCGTATCAGCAAGCGAAAGCTGGTACTCAGTCGTGACCTGCGGTCCAGCGTCTATCAAGAATTCATCATGCCCATTGATGTGAGTGGGCTAAAACGGATATCCCTTGCTGTCAGCCCACTGTTGCCGGTCAGCGATGGCGAGTTTGGCGTAGAAATCATCAGTCATGAACAGAAGATTGTTGCTCAGGCGGTAGTCCCGTTCAGTGCAGTGGCTCACGAAGCTCCAACCCATATCGCCTTGGCGTCGGCAATTTCCGAGCTGAAAGCCGGTTGGGGGTTGCGGGTCTTTGTGAGAAACGTCGAAGTACCGGTATTTATTTATGAACTGGGTCGCAACTCTTTGATTAGACGTAGGTCTGCTTCGCTACCTTTGTTGTCATTGCACTGATTTTTGGAGGGTTTGTGACGGAGTCTGTCGTCAATGTATTGATGGTGGTCGAAGGGGACATAGCGACCACCCAGTTGCTCGAGCAGATTCTTGCCTCGGGGCGACGAGAGGGCATTGCCTATCGTAAGGTTATGTTGGTCGACCTGAAGGTCGAGGATATACAGCAGGACACGGTCCCGCTGTTTATTCGTTGTGGTGATCCCTCTTTGAGGTTGTGGATCGAGCGCTTATGTGACGCGCGGCATCCGTATCTTTATTATCTCGATGATAATTTCTGGGAAATTGGAGGGAACTCACCGATCGCCGAATATTATCGGCATCCCTCGGTGCGTGCATCGTTGGAACTGGCGGTGAGCCAGGCGGAAAGAGTATTGACCAACTCGGATGTGCTGGCCGCGTTCCTGGCGCAGTTTAATAAAAGTATAGATATTCTTCCCGCGTCATTCGATTTTTCTTTGATCGAGATCGAGAAATTAGCACCTCAAGAAGAGATTCGAATTGGATTCGCGGGTAGCCCGTCAAGAGTTGATGATCTGGATATCATCAAGCCGATTATGGAGCCGCTCCTCAAAAAGTTTCCGGGGTTAGTGTTCGAGTTCGCCGGGGTCTTGCCAGCTGGCGTGGTTGAGAGTGCACAGGTCAGGTACTTCCCTCATGTGGGTAATTATAATGAGTTTATCGAGTTCAAGCAAAGCCGTCGGTGGTCGATAGGCCTGGCACCTTTGCGTGACACCCCAGCCAATCGCTGTAAAACGGACAACAAATATCGTGAGTACAGTGCTTGCGGTATACCCGCTGTCTACTCGAACATTCCTCCTTATTCTGGATCCGTGACGCCTGATGTGACTGGCCTGTTGGTACCAGACACCGCATTAGCTTGGTGCGAGGCTATCGAACGCCTGCTGGACGATGCAGATTTGCGTTCGGTGATGGCTAAGGCGGCCTACGCAGATGTATTGCAAAGGCACTCGGTGGAAGTGGTGGCGAGCAAGTGGGCAAATTTACTGAAGGATACTGCGCGGCTTGTCGAGCGGTCAGACGTCCAGCCGCTGCAGGAGCATAAACCACAGGTATGGCTGCGGGGGGTTGTATTAGAACTGGAGTCGATCTTGGTCAGGGTTCGTATCGTACATGCCGATGCGGGCCCTTGGGGTGTAATCAAGAAAGCAATTGTCTGGGTGGGTAGAAAAGTATCAATGATCTTCAGTGTTTTCCCTGTCAGAAAGTAAAGTTTCGTTCGCGAGTTGTGTTTTTTTCTGACATGGATGCTTGTGGTAACATTTTAGCTGAATCTTGGGTTGCGTTTGTTGAGTTGGCTGCATAAGGTTCATGGGGCAGCGCAGGAGATGCTGCTGTGTAATCCTCAAGGAGCTAAATATGCGAAGTACAGTCTTTTCCTATCTGTTCTTGCCACTGTTCACTTGCTTAAGCCTCTCAACTACCGCAGCACCTACTGTCGAGCATCCATTGCCGACAGTGAGTGTTGCAGGTACTGCGCAAGGCATGGAAATAAATGTGAATACCGTAGATGCCGCAACACTTGAGAAAGAGTTGTTAGGTATTGGTAGAGCCAAGGCGCAAGCTATCATTACCTATCGCGACACCCATGGTGTCTTCAATTCGCTCGATGAGTTGCTCGAAGTTAACGGTATTGGTAAGGCATTACTAGACCGTAATCGTGATAGGCTGGTGGTAAAGTGATTTAAGCTTTATGGCCGGGCAGGTCTGCTGCCCGGCCAGTATTCATCAAGCTTTATTTATGGTTGGCTTCTTTGGCATCCATTTCAGCATTTCGTTCATGTACTTTTTTTAACTGTTCCTCGGTCAAAGGTAGTTTTTTGGCTGTGTCCCGCAGTAGTAGAAGGCCACCGATGATCGAGCCCAGCGCTAACACGAGTATAAGCCACGCGTACCAAGGCATGGTATTTCTCCTCTCAAGGTCGACGCCTATGGATTATGAGTGAACCATTGGCCTAGGGTTCAATTATAGTAGAGATAGTGGTGCCCCCAAGTGGCCCCACTTCGTTTACAATGCGCGCCGTTTACGACTTGCCAAGAGACCCTGCCCATGTCCGCCTGCCAGACGCCCCTGATCGTCGCCCTGGATTTCCCCACCCGTGACGCCGCCCTGAAGCTGGCCGACCAGCTCGACCCCGCCCTGTGCCGGGTCAAGGTGGGCAAGGAACTGTTCACCAGCAGCGCCTCGGGCATCGTCGAAACCTTGTGCAGCAAGGGTTTCGAGGTGTTCCTCGACCTCAAGTTCCACGATATCCCCAACACCACCGCCATGGCGGTCAAGGCCGCGGCCGAGATGGGTGTGTGGATGGTCAATGTGCACTGCTCCGGTGGCCTGCGCATGATGTCGGCCTGCCGCGAAGAGCTGGCCAAGCGCAGCGGCCCGCAGCCGCTGCTGATCGGCGTGACCGTGCTGACCAGCATGGAGCGCGAGGACCTGGCCGGCATCGGCCTGGATGTCGACCCGCAGGAGCAGGTGCTGCGCCTGGCGGCGCTGGCGCAGAAGGCCGGCATGGACGGCCTGGTGTGCTCGGCGCTGGAAGCGCCGGCACTGAAGGCGGCGCACCCGTCGCTGCAGCTGGTGACCCCGGGTATTCGCCCGGCGGGCAGCGCCCAGGATGACCAGCGCCGGATTCTGACCCCGCGTCAGGCACTGGACGCCGGCTCCGATTACCTGGTGATCGGGCGTCCGATCAGCCAGGCGGCGGATCCGGCCCAGGCGCTGGCTGCCGTGGTGGCTGAAATCCGCGGTTGAATCAGGGTTCGTGGGAGCGGGCTTGCCCCGCGATGGCGTCAGCTCAGGCAATCGCCATCGCGGGGCAAGCACGCTTCCACAAAGTGCCTGGCTGCTGATCTCAGACCTTCAACACCAGCTTGCCGAAATTCTCCCCGCTGAACAGCTTGAGCAGCGTCTCGGGGAAGGTCTCCAGGCCCTCCACCACATCCTCCTTGCTCTTCACCTTGCCGCTGGCCAGCCAGCCGGCCATTTCCTGCGCGGCCTTGCCGTACTCCTTGACGTAGTCCATCACCACGAAGCCTTCCATGCGCGCACGGTTGACCAGCAGCGACAGGTAGTTGGCCGGGCCCTTGACCGCCTCCTTGTTGTTGTACTGGCTGATGGCGCCGCAGATCACCACTCGGGCCTTGAAGCTCAGGCGCGACAGCACGGCATCGAGGATATCGCCGCCGACGTTGTCGAAGTACACATCCACGCCATTGGGGCATTCACGCTTGAGGCCGGCGAGCACGTCCTCGGCCTTGTAGTCGATGACCCCGTCGAAGCCCAGCTCATCCAGCAGGTACTGGCACTTCTGCGCGCCACCGGCTATGCCCACCACGCGGCAGCCCTTGAGCTTGGCGATCTGCCCGGCAATGCTGCCGACCGCGCCGGCGGCGCCGGAGATCACCACGGTTTCGCCGGCCTTGGGCTGGCCGACATCGAGCAGGGCGAAGTAGGCGGTCATGCCGGTCATGCCCAGGGCGGACAGGTAGCGGGGCAGGGGCGCCAGGCGCGGGTCGATCCGGTGCAGGCCCTGGGGCTCCCCGGTGAAGTAATCCTGCACGCCGAGGGCACCGCTGACATGGTCGCCGGGCTTGTAGTCCGGGTGCTTGGAGCTGATCACCTCGCCGACGCCGAGGGCGCGCATGACCTGGCCCAGGCCCACGGGCGGGATATACGACTTGCCTTCGTTCATCCAGCCGCGCATGGCCGGATCCAGCGACAGGTAGAGGTTCTTCACCAGTACCTGGCCTTCGCCCGGCTCGCTGGCGGGCACCTGCTCGTAGGTGAAGTCGTCACGACGCACGGCGCCGACCGGGCGCTTGGTCAGCAGGAAACGGCGGTTGGTGTGGGGCATGGCGGGTTCTCCTGAGCGAGTGTGAAGGGCTGATGATCGGCGGGTTGAATGGGCCGCGTCACGCAAGATCACCGCGAACGATAGTAGTCCAACCGTGCCCTTGATGATGCTGCCCAGCCCGGCGGTGCCCTGACTAGACTCAGCCACGACTTCCCATCCTTTTGCAGGAGCCAGTGATGAGCATGACTTTCTCCGGCCAGGTTGCCCTGGTCACCGGTGGCGCGGCGGGTATCGGCCGGGCGACGGCCCAGGCATTCGCCGCCGAGGGGCTCAAGGTGGTGGTGGCCGACCGTGACGCGACCGGGGGCGAAGCCACCGTGGCGCTGATTCGCCAGGCTGGCGGCGAGGCGCTGTTCGTCGCCTGCGATGTCACCCGCGACGACGACGTGCGTCAGCTGCATGAGCAGGTCATTACGGCCTATGGCCGGCTCGACTATGCCTTCAACAACGCCGGTATCGAGATCGAGAAGGGGCGCCTGGCGGAGGGTAGCGAGGCGGAGTTCGATGCGATCATGGGTGTCAACGTCAAGGGTGTGTGGCTGTGCATGAAGTACCAACTGCCCCTGCTGCTGGCCCAGGGCGGCGGCGCCATCGTCAACACCGCCTCGGTGGCAGGGCTGTCGGCGGCGCCGAAAATGAGCATCTACGCGGCGTCCAAGCATGCGGTGATTGGCCTGACCAAGTCGGCGGCCATCGAGTATGCGAAGAAGGGCATCCGGGTCAACGCGGTGTGCCCGGCGGTGATCGACACCGACATGTTCCGCCGCGCCTACGAGGCCGATCCGCGCAAGGCCGAGTTCGCCGCGGCGATGCATCCGGTCGGGCGCATCGGCAAGGTCGAGGAGATCGCCAGCGCGGTGCTGTACCTGTGCAGCGATGGCGCGGCGTTCACGACGGGGCACAGCCTGACTGTCGATGGCGGCGCGTTGGCGATTTGACTGAGGTTATCCACAAGGTCAGTGCCACGGCTGCGCAGCCGAGCAGCAACACGCCGCCGAAGGCGATCAGCGCCAGTCGCGAGCCGAGCCGGTCACTGAGCAGCCCGGTAAAGATCACCGGCAGGCTGAACCCCAGGTAGGCAAGCAGGAAGAACCCGGCACTGGCCCGGGTCTTCTCGCTCCCGGCCAACTCATTCACCGCCGCCAAGCCGCCCAGGTAGATGAAGCCATAGCAGGCGCTGCTCGCGGCCACGGCGCCCAACAGCACACCCAGCAGATTGCCGCTGTCGGCCCCCCAGGCCAGCAGCGCGTAGCTGCACGGCAGGATCAGCAGCCCCAGCAAGGTCGCCTGGGCACTGGCCAGGCGCCGGGCCAGCGGCTGGAACAGCAAGCCGCAGCTGATCACGCAGAAGGTCGAGAACCCCGACCAGGCGCTCAGCCCGTGCTGGCGCAGGATCCCCGGCAGCAGGGCGATCACCAGCCCGACACAAGCCCAGGCCAGCAGGATCGCCAGGCCATAGGCCAGGCTGCCGGCGGGGTAGCAGGGCAGGCGCAGCATGGCGCTGCGCTGTGCCGGGCGAGGGTCGGGCAGGCGCCAGACCAGCAGCAGGGCGACGGCGGCCAATGCAAGTTGCAGGTGGAAACTGCCGGGGGTGAGGGTCGGCCCGCTTAGCAGGAACAGGCTGGTCAGTGCCGCGCCCAGGCCGAAGCCGAGCGACGTGCTGGCGGTGACCCAGGTGGCGGCGCGGCCACCGGCGTCCGGCGCCATCAGTTCGCTCATGTAGGCAGTGGCGGTGGCCGAGGCAAGGCCTGTGCCCAGCCCCAGGAACAGGCGCGCCAGGCCCAGCATCTGCAGGCTCGGCGCCAGCAGCATGAGCAGCGTGGCGACCATCGACAGGGCCAGCGCGACCAGGATCAGCGGGCGCCGACCTACCCGATCGGCCAGCCCGCCGAGGGCCAGCAGCACCGGCAGCACGCCGAGCACATAGCCGGAGAAGGCCACGGCGGTTGCCGCCGCGCCTTGCCCGGACAGGTCGGCGTAGGTGATGTACAGCGGGGCCTGCAGGTTCACCGCCAGGGTGATCAGGCACAGGGCGAAAGCCAGCAAGGCTGGGGCATGGCGAGTGGACATCGGTACGGATCCGCAAGGCAGTGACAGTGACTGGCAGCATCGGCCTTGGCAGAGGCGCTCGCCAAGGCACACTCGCGGGGCATTTATGCTTAACTGTTTGCCTGAAAGCAGCGAACACTTGCCATGCATTTTCATCTTGATCGTAACCTTCCCATCCCCTTGGTCCAGCAACTGACCGAGCACCTGCAGGCCTGGATCGAACAGCAGCGCCTGCGCCCCGGTGCGCGCCTGCCGTCGATCCGCGCGCTGGCCAAGGCGCAGTCGGTAAGCGCCTCGTGTGTGATCGAGGCCTACGACCGCCTGGCGGCCAACGGCTGGCTGGAGGCGCGACATGGTGCGGGCTTCTTTGTCGCCGAGCGCAAACCGGGCCTGCGGCCCGACCCTGGGGAGCCCTGGGGCGAGGCGATCGACGGCAGTTGGCGGCAGTTTCGCGAAGGGCATGAACAGTTGCTCAAGCTTGGCTGCGGCTGGCTGCCGGTGGCCTGGCGCGCCGAAGCCGAGCTGGCCCAGGCCATCCGCCAGGTCAGCCGCGGCGCGCCCGAGGCGTTGTTCGACTACTGCCCGCCCCAGGGCCTGGCCAGCCTGCGCCTGCAACTGCACAAGGGTTTGGCGCGGCTGGACATCGCCGCCGAGCCGGAGCGGATCCTCACCACCCAAGGCGCCAGCCATGCCCTGGACCTATTGGTGCGAACCTTGCTGAAGCCGGGCGACACGGTGCTGGTGGAGCGCCCCGGCTACTACAACCTGTACAACTTGTTGCGCCTGCACGGTGTGCGCATGCTCGAGGTGCCGCGCACCGCCACTGGCCCGGACCTGGTGGTGCTCGAGCAGTTGCTGGCCGAGCACCAGCCCCGTTGCCTGTTCATCAATAGCCTGTACCAGAACCCGACTGGCACCAGCCTGACACCCAAGGTCGCCTACCGCCTGCTGGAGCTGGCCCGCGAGCATGACCTGCGGATCGTCGAGGACGACCTGTACGCGGACTTCCAGGACGGCCCGGCCACGCGCCTGGCGACCCTCGACAGCGAGCAGCGGGTGATCTACCTGGGCAGCTTCTCCAAGACCCTCAGCAGTTCGTTGCGCGTCGGCTACCTGGTGGCCGACCCGCCTTTGATCGCGCGCCTGGCCGAACTGAAGATGGTGGCCGGCATCGGCACTTCGCGCTTCGCCGAGCAGGTGGTCGGGCAGATGCTCGCCAATGGCGGCTACCGCAAGAGTGTGCAGCGCCTGCGATTGCGCTTGGGTCAGCACCGGGCCAGGACGCTTGGGCAATTGGAGGCCTGCGGCTGGGAGGTGTTCTGCGAGCCGGTCGGCGGTATGTTCGTCTGGGCCAGGGTGCCCGGACGCGACTTTGCCGAGCTGGAGCGACTGGCGTTGGAGCACGCGGTATTGCTCACCCCGGGCAGCGCCTTCGATCCGCAGGGGCGGGCCAGTGACTGGCTGCGGATCAATGTCGCCTATGGGCAGGATTCCCGAGCCCAAGCGTTCTTCCGGCATGCGGGGCGACCTCCGGCGGTCTGAAAGCGACACGCTCATAGCTAAATGACACCATTCGCGCACGCGGCCCTTGTGACGAGGTCGGCGCCATTGTCACTCTTGCCGTTGGCAGAGGGCCAAAGGCGAGGAGGGCGGTGATGACAGCGACCAAGCACGGTGTATTGGCCAACCTGGGCATGGCGCGCAAGCTGGGCCTGGGTTTCGCCCTGGTGTTGCTGCTCACCCTGGTGGTGGCCGCCATCGGTGTGTATGCCCTGGCCAACGTCGGCCAGCGCTTCGAGGGGCTGCGGCAGATGGCCCAGTTCAATACCGACCTGTTGAAGCTGCGCCAACATGAGCAGGCCTTCGCCCTGCGTTCGGATATCAAGGAGGCCGATGCGCTGCGCACGGGCCTTCAAGGGCTGGTGGAGCGGGCCCGCGCCGCGCCTGCGCTGACTTCCGTCGAGGCCGATCTCAGTGCCTACGGACAGGCCTTCGACCAGTTCGTCCAGGCCGTGCAGGCCAAAGAGCTGGCGCTGGACATGGCCAGCTGGTCGGTGTCGAGCGTGGCCAACAACCTCGATGTGCTGCAGGCCGGTCTGGCCGATGACGGCACCTACACCCTCAAGCAGTCCCAGGGCCAGCAAGGCGGCGAGTTCCTCGAGCAGGCCGGGCAGGTGGCGCAGGTGTCGCGGCTGATGCTCCAGGCCATGGACGAGGCCCGGGTGCGACTGGAACAGAGCCGCAAGGGCGGCGAGGCCGTTGCCGAGGGGCGCATCGCCCAGACAGTGGAGGCAGCCAGCCTGGTGGAGCAGCTCAAGTCGGCGGTGACCGACGCCGGCTACCAGAGCGTGCTGGGCGAAGTGGCCGGGCATATCGCCAGTTTCTCCGAGAAGCTCAACGAGTACACCGACCTGCTGGCCCAGGAACGGGGTATCAAGGACCAGCTGCAGGCCCGGGCCGAGCAGGTCACCACGCGGGTCGACCAGGCCTACCTCGCCCAGGAGCAGGCCATGCAGGCGGAGCTGGCGCGAAACACCGTGGCCATCGCCGCAGCCACGGCACTGGCGTTGCTGGTGGGCGTGCTGGCGGCCTGGTTGATCACCCGCGCCGTGGTTGCGCCGCTCAAGCGGGTGATCAGCCGCGCCCGGCGCATTGCCGCGGGCGAGCTGGGCATCGAGGCTGAGCCGCCGCGTGGCGACGAAGTCGGTCAGCTGCTGCAGGCCATGCAGCAGATGGCCGAGGGGCTGTCTGGCATCGTCAGTGGCTTGCAACAGGGCATCGATCAGCTGGCCGGCAGCGCCCAGGCCTTGTCGGCGGTCACCGAGCAGACCAACCGCGAAGTCGGTAGCCAGAAGGATGAGACCGAGCAGGTGGCCACTGCCATGCAGCAGATGACCGCCACCGTCCATGACGTGGCGCGCAACGCCGAGCAGGCGGCCCAGGCGGCCCAGGATGCCGATGACAAGGTCGAGTCGGGGCAGCAGGTGGTGCGCCAGAGCATGCAGCGCATCGAACAGCTGGCGGCGGCGGCCGAGACCGCCAGCAGCGGTATCGACAGCCTCAGCGCCGAGATCCATACCATCGGTGATGTGCTCGAGGTGATCAAGAGCGTGGCCGAACAGACCAACCTACTGGCGCTCAACGCGGCGATCGAGGCGGCCCGCGCCGGCGAGCAGGGCCGTGGCTTCGCCGTGGTTGCCGACGAGGTGCGCGCCTTGGCCCGGCGCACCCGGCAGTCCACCGAGGAGATCGAGCGGCTGGTCGCCAGCCTGCGCGGCAATGCCCAGCAGTCGGTGACGCAGATTCGCGGCAGCACCGAGCTGGTGCGCCTTGCGGTGGCCGACACGCTGCAGACCGAGAGCGCCCTGGGCAGCATCGCCGCGGCAGTGTCGTTGATCCAGCAGATGAATCAGCAGATCGCCGCGGCGGCCGAGCAGCAGAGTTCGGTGGCCGAGGAGATCAGCCGCAGCGTCACGCAGATTCGCGGCAGTGCCGACCAGGCGGCGCTGGCGATGGAGGACAATGCCCGCTCAAGCGTCGAGCTGGCGCAGTTGGGGATCGACCTCAAGAGCATGGTTGGCCACTTCAGGCTGTGAAGGACCCTGTAGGAGCGGCCTTGTGTCGCGAAAGGGCTGCTCAGCAGCCCTCGATCTCATCGTAGGCGCATAAATCGCCGGGGCCGCTTTGCGGCCCTTTCGCGGCACGAGGCCGCTCCTACAGTGGGTGCGCGCAGGGCTTTAGACCCTGCGCGGACTGAGGATCAGCAAGGTCAGCACCCCCGCCACGATCCCCCAGAACGCCGAGCCGATCGAGAACAGGGTGAACCCCGACGCCGTGACCATGAAGGTGATCAGCGCCGCCTCGCGCTCGCGCGCCTCGCCCATGGCCACGCTCAGGCCGTTCATGATCGAGCCGAACAGCGCCAGGGCGGCGATCGACAGCACCAGTTCCTTGGGCAGGGCGCCGAACAGCGCTGCCAGGGTCGCGCCGAAGGTGCCGGCGATACCGTAGAAGATCCCGCACCACACCGCCGCCGTGTAGCGCTTGGCCGGGTCTTCATGGGCGTGCGGCCCGGTGCAGATCGCCGCGCTGATCGCCGCCAGGTTGATGCCGTGGGAGCCGAACGGCGCCAGCAGCAGCGAGGCGAACCCGGTGGCCGAGATCAGCGGCGAGGCCGGCACCTGGTAGCCGTCGGCGCGCAGCACGGCGACGCCGGGCATGTTCTGCGAGGTCATGGCCACCACGAACAGCGGGATGCCGATGCTGATCGTCGCCGCCAGCGAGAAGCTCGGCATGGTCCACACCGGGGTGGCGATCTCCAGCTGGAAGCCGCTGAAGTCCAGCAGCCCCAGGGCGCCGGACAGCGCCGTGCCGACCAGCAGCGCGGCCAGCACGCAGTAGCGCGGTGACAGGCGCTTGACCAGCAGGTAGCTGAAGAACATGCCCAGTACCAGCAGCGTGCGATGCTGGGCGGCGACAAAGATCTCGCTGCCGATCTTGAACAGGATGCCGGCCAGCAGGGCCGAGGCGAGCGAGGCGGGGATGCGCCGCACCAGGCGCTCGAAACTGCCGGTCAGGCCGCATATCAGCACCAGCACGGCGCAGGTGATATAGGCACCGATGGCCTCGCCGTAGGTGACGCCGCCGAGGCTGGTGATCAGCAGCGCCGCGCCGGGTGTCGACCAGGCCACGGTGACCGGAGTACGGTAGCGCAGCGACAGGCCGATGCTGCACACCGCCATGCCGATCGACAGGGCCCAGATCCACGACGAGATCTGCGCGCTGGTCAGGCCGGCGGCCTGGCCGGCCTGGAACATCAGCACCAGCGAGCTGGTATAGCCGGTGAGCATGGCGATGAAGCCGGCGACAACCGCCGACGGGGAGCTGTCCGCCAGCGGCCGCAGGCGCGCGGAGGTGGCATCGGTCATGGGGAATTCCTTGTACAGGTGTAAGCAGTTTTTTCAGGCTACCGTGCAATGGCGTGATCCTTGCCATACAGCAGGCATTGCATTTAGCCGTACAGTCGCCAACTATGGGGTATTACTGCGCAACTGCGTGAAAGGGGAGGGGCGATGTACAAGGTGTATGGGGATTACCAGTCGGGCAACTGCTACAAGGTCAAGCTGATGCTGAGCCTGCTCGACCGTCAGTATGAGTGGCACCCGGTGGATATTCTCAAGGGCGAGACGGAAACGCCCGAGTTCCTGGCCATGAACCCCAACGGCAAGGTGCCGGTGCTCAAGCTTGAGGACGGCACCTGCCTGTGGGAGTCCAACGCGATTCTCAACTACCTGGCCGATGGCAGCGAGTTCCTGCCCAGCGAGCCACGCCTGCGCACCCAGGTGCTGCAGTGGCAGTTCTTCGAGCAGTACAGCCACGAGCCGTACATTGCCGTGGCGCGCTTCATCCAGTTCTACCTGGGGTTGCCCGACGAACGCCTGGAGGAGTACAGGGGGCTGCACAAGGGCGGCTACAAGGCGCTCAAGGTGATGAACAAGCAGCTGGAAATGACGCCTTACCTGGTCGGCGAGCAGTATTCGATTGCCGATGTGGCGTTGTATGCCTATACCCATGTGGCGCATCAGGGGGGCTTCGACCTGACCGAATATCCGGCGGTGAAAGCCTGGCTGGCGCGGGTGGCCAGTCATCCACGGCATGTGCCGATGGTGGATTGACTCGCTGTCGCCCCCTGTAGGAGCGGCCTTGTGTCGCGAAAGGGCTGCGCAGCAGCCCTCGGTCTCAGCGTCGACGCATAAATCGCCGGGGCCGCGTTGCGGCCCTTTCGCGACACAAGGCCGCTCCTACAGGGGTTGTGTACGTGCTTCAGACCGCCGCGAAGCGCTTGTCCAGATAGGCAATGATGTCCTTGGACTCATACATCCAGGTCACCTTGCCGTCCTCCTCGATCCGCAGGCACGGCACTTTCACCCGACCGCCGCCTTCGAGCAGCGCCTGGCGGTGCTGGGCATCGTTCTTGGCATCGCGCAGCGACACCGGCACGTTCAGGCGGTGCAGGGTGCGGCGGGTCTTCACGCAGAACGGGCAGGCGTGGAACTGGTACAGCGCCAGGCCCTTGGCCTGCTGCTCGACCTGGGCCTGGGCCGCGGCATCGCGCTGCTTTTTCGCCGGGCGGCTGATCCAGTCGCCGAACACGATTAGCTGGCCGAGGCCGACCCGCAGGGCTTTGACGATCATGGGCAACTCCTGAAATGAAAAAGCCGACCCCATGGGGTCGGCTCGGGACACAGGCCGATCACTTGATCAGGCTGAGGAACTCGCTGCGGGTGGAGGCGTTGTCGCGGAACTCGCCGAGCATCACCGAGGTGAGCATGGTCGAGTTCTGCTTTTCGACACCGCGCATCATCATGCACATGTGCTTGGCCTCGATGACCACCGCCACGCCCGCGGCGCCGGTCACCTGCTGCACGGCCTCGGCGATCTGGCGGCTGAGGTTTTCCTGGATCTGCAGGCGACGGGCGTACATGTCGACGATCCGCGCCACCTTGGACAGGCCCAGCACCTTGCCCTTGGGCAGGTAGGCCACATGGGCCTTGCCGATGAACGGCAGCATATGGTGTTCGCACATCGAGTACAGCTCGATATCCCGGACCAGCACCATTTCGCTGTTGTCGGAGGTGAACAACGCGCCGTTGGTCACTTCTTCCAGGGTTTGCTCATAACCGCGGCAAAGGTACTTCATGGCCTTTGCGGCCCGCTTGGGCGTGTCGAGCAGGCCCTCGCGGGAGACGTCCTCGCCGATCTGGCTGAGGATCGCGGTGTAGTTCTGTTCCAGGGACATGGATCTACCTGTGGAAAATTTCGCAAAGACGAAGGGTACGGCGACGACGGCGGCGCTGCAAGCGCGATGTCACTCGTCGCGGCCTTCGAGCATGGTTCGCTTGAGCATCACGTACACCGCGCCGGTGCCGCCGTGGCGGGCCTGGCACGAGGCGAAACCGAGCACCTGCGGGTGCTGGCGCAGCCAGGTGTTGACGTGGCTCTTGATCATCGGGCGCTTGCCGTCCAGGCGCGCGGCCTTGCCGTGGGTGACGCGCACGCAGCGTACTTCGAGCTTGGTCGCCTCGGCGATGAAGTCCCACAGTGTCTCGCGGGCCTTCTCGACGCTCATGCCGTGCAGGTCGAGGCTGCCCTCGAAGGCGATCTGGCCGAGCTTGAGCTTGCGGATCTGGGTTTCCTGGACGCCGTCACGGCGCCACATCAGTTCGTCCTCGGCGCCGACGTCGATGACGAACTGGTCGGACAGGCCGTCGATCACCAGCGGCTGGTCGCTGCGGATGGTCGCCGCCTGGCGCAGGCCGGCCAGCTGCTTGCGGTCGGCCTTGGGTTTGCCGACTTCGGCGCGGTCGTGCTTGATCGGCTTGACGCCCTGCACTTGGCTGCGGAAGAGGGAAAAGTCGTCGTCTTGCATGGTGCCTCCACGTGGGCGGCGTAGTTTACGCGACTGTGCGTCGGAGTGAAGCCCTGAGCTGCGCGCGGTTTGTGTAGGAGCGGCCTTGCGTCGCGAAAGGGCTGCAAAGCAGCCCCAGGATTTCCGCTTCGATGCATAGATCGCAGGGGCCGCTTTGCGGCCCTTTCGCGGCACAAGGCCGCTCCTACAGGGGGGGCGTAAATCTGTCAGTCGTGCTTCTTCATCAGGTGCGGCGACAGGTTCAGCTCGCGCCCGCGGCGCAGGCGGATGCGGCTGCGTCGCCAGACGCGCACGCCGATCCACAGCAGCAACAGCCCGACCACGACGAGAATTGCCGCCAGCGGGCGGTTGGCATTGAGCTCGGCCAGCGCGGCGTAATTGCCCAGCAGGCCGGCAAAGCCGGCCATGGCGAGCAGTATGCCGAGGGTGGCCAGCAGCACGGAAAGGGCGGCGGCAACCCGCGCGCCCCAGTTGCTCGGCTCGCGCTGGCGCAGGCGCTTGGCATCGAAACTGCCTTTGAGCTTCATTCGAATTCCTCAGGATCTGGTGGAGCTGATCCGGATTTCGACCTGCGGGTCACCTTGGGGTTCCGCCCGTCCGCCGGGCGGTCGTGGCTCAGACCAGGCTGGCGGTGGGGGCGACGCAGGCGAAGTTGTCGGCCATCACGGCCATTTCGCACTGGTGGATCTGCGCGGCGGGGATCACGGTGTCCTTCAGGGCCAGGTCACGGGTCGCCGAGGCGTCTTCCACCAGGGTGCAGCGATAACCATAGTCCTTGGCGCGGCGCACGGTGGTGCTGACGCTGGAGTGGCTCATGAAACCGCAGACGATCAGGTCGAGATGGCCGAGCTCCTGCAGCGTTTCGTGCAGCTTGGTGTTCTTGAAGGCGTTGGGCATGCGCTTTTCGATGACGATCTCACCGGCGCGCGGCTCCAGGCCCGGGATGAACTCGCCCGCCGGACCCTGGGGGTCGAAACGACCGCCGACGGTGCCGAGGTGGCGCACGTGGATGATCGGGCGGCCGGCCTTGCGGGCGGCATCGAGCAACCTGGCAATGTTCGCCACGGCCTCGTCCATGCCCGACAGCGCCAGCGGACCGCTCAGGTATTCCTTCTGCGCGTCGATGACGATCAGGCTGGCTTGGCCCAGCTTGGCCGGCGGGTAGTCGCGGCCAGTGAGGCGGAACATCGTGGTTGGAACGGACATCAAGGGCTCCTTGGGTAGGGCTTTTGTATACCTATTCTCCCTTGCCTTGACGTCAATGTGAATGGTTGACAGCGCAGACAGCGTGGTTGCTGGCTTGTGGCTATCTGTTTGGCTATCGGAGGAAACAAATGTGCGGTGTGGGCTGTTAGACTTTTGTCCTGTCTGAAAAGGAGTACCCCGTGATCACATCCCGCCTGCGCACCCTGCGCGACCATATCCGCTGGGCGGTCAGCCGCTTCCATGAACACGAGCTGTTCTTCGGCCACGGTGCCGATAACGCCTGGGACGAAGCCCGCCTGCTGGTGCTCGGCGCGGTGCACCTGCCCTGGGAGGTGGCCGACAGCTACCTGGACTGCGCGCTGGAGGATGACGAAACGGTACGCCTGCAGCACCTGCTCAAGCGCCGCATCGAAGAGCGCGTGCCCACCGCCTACCTGTTGGGCGAGGCCTGGTTCTGCGGCATGTCGTTCATCGTCGACGAGCGGGTGCTGGTGCCGCGCTCGCCCATTGGCGAGCTGATCGAGAAACGCTTCGAGCCGTGGCTGGCCGCGGAGCCTGCGCGCATCCTCGACCTGTGCACCGGCTCCGGCTGCATCGGCATCGTAGCCGCCGAGGTGTTTCAGGACGCCGAGGTAGTGCTGGCCGACCTGTCCTTCGACGCGCTGGAGGTGGCCAACCAGAACATCGAGCGGCATGGCCTCGATGAGCGGGTGTACACCGTGCAGGGCGATGGCTTCGCCGGCCTGCCGGGGCAGCGCTTCGACCTGATCCTTTCCAACCCGCCGTATGTCGATGCCGAGGATTTCGGCGACATGCCGGCCGAGTACCACCACGAGCCCGAGCTGGGCCTGGCCTGCGGCAACGATGGCCTGGACCTGGTGCGGCGCATGCTGGCCGAGGCGGCCGACCACTTGACCGACAAGGGCCTGATGATCGTCGAGGTGGGCAACAGCCAGGTGCACGTCGAGTCGCTCTATCCCGAGGTGGACTTCGCCTGGCTGGAATTCGAGCGCGGTGGCCACGGAGTGTTCATGCTGACCGCCGAGCAGTGCCGGCAGCATCAGGAGCTGTTCAAGGCGCGGGTCTGACGGATTCACACCGCCCCCCTGTAGGAGCGGCCTTGCCGAGGCGTCGGACCGGTCGGAAAGGGCTGCGTAGCGGCCCCAGGATTTCAGTGTTGACGCAAAGATCGCTGGGGCCGCTTTGCGGCCCTTTCGCGACGCAAGGCCGCTCCTACAGGGATCGCGTAGGGCGGGTCAGCGGGTGGCGATCCAGATCAGCAACCCGGCCTGGAACACCGCGAACGCCACCAGGCAGGTGATGGTGAAGCGCAGGCCGCTGTCCTCGCGGCGGTACTTGGCCACCCGCTCGTCACGCTCGCGCAGCTGGGCTTCCTTCTCCATCAGGTTCTGCTCGGCCTGCTGCAGCATGCCGGCGGCCTCGAGGTTGTCCACGCGCTGCACCTTCTCGGTGTTCCAGCCACCCTTGAGCTGGCCCACCGGCGTTTCCACCACGCGGCCCTTGAGCAACTGGCCGTCGGTGTATTCCACCGCCAGGCCGACGCTGCTCAGCACATGATCGCGGCGCAGGCGGGTGTCTTCGTTCAGGGCGTCCTTGTTCGGCAGGCTCATGCCCTCGACCCGGTAATGCGAGCAACGCTGCTGCAGCCACTGCACCGCCTGCGCCAGCAGATAGCGGCCAAGGCCTCGGTTCAGCGGCTCCAGTTGCAGGCCGGCCGCGTCGCCGATACGTACCGTGCGCGCTTCGTGGTCGACGCGGATGTCCAGCTGGTTCTGTTCCTTGCGCACCTTCTGCCCCGGCAGGCGGATTTCCATGCGCAGCAGGCTGTGGGCCTTGTCGTGGCGCTCGGCATAGCCGAACTGGACAAAGCGCAGCGGGCGGGCGCCGCTGTTGCGGTCGGTCGGCAGCGGCGCCAGACGCAGCAACTGGAAGTGCTCGGCGGCAAGGTCCGCCCAGGGCAGCGGGGCGCTTTCCGGGGCTTGTTCTTCGGTCGCCTCGGCGGCGGGGGCATCGGTCATCAGGGAATCCTCAGGTGCACGGCGGCCGGGTGCCGGTACCTGCAAGGACATCGCAGATGTGGGCTTGCCCGCGATCAGGGCGCGCATGCCCCCGGATCACTGCCTTCTTAGCCGCGTTATCGGCAGGCCTGGTCAATACCTGAGGGCGCTTTCAGGCCTGCGGCAACCCGTGAATGAACAGGACGATGCGTTCCCCCAACTCACGGGCCAGCGGCAACTCGGGATTGCGGTAGCTGTCCCGCTGCAGGCCCATCTCCCGCGGGCTGATGCGCAGCATGTGATTCATGCCGTCGATCAGCGCCAGCTGGGCGTCGGGCTTGGCCGCCTTGAGGCGCTCGGCGTCGGCCACCTCCACCTGGATGTCGTTGCGGCCCTGGACGATCAGCGCGGGCACCTTGAGCCGGGCGAATGCGGCCGCCGGATCCTGGTGCAGCAGGGTGATCAGGTACGGCTGCACGCTGGGGCGGAACACCTGGCGCAGCGGGGCGGGCACGTCGAGGCTGGTCTGCCCGGCCTGCAAGCGGTCGATCAGCGCCACGCCTCTGGCCAGTTGCGCCGGGGGCAGACGCTGGGCCAGTTGTTCGCGCAGCACGTCGGCCACCGGCCGGCCGCTGCCGGCCAGGGTGATCACCGCGCTGGCGCCGGCCTGTTCGGCGGCCAGGCTGGCGATCAGCGCGCCTTCGCTGTGGCCGACCAGAATCAGCGGGCCGAAGCGCGGGTCCTGGCGCAACGCGCGCCCCCAGGCCACCACGTCGGCGACATAGCGTTCGACGCTGAGGTCGCGTTCGTCGGGGGTGGCCGGCTGGCTGGCGGCCACGCCGCGCTTGTCGAATCGCACGCTGGCGATGTGCTCGCCGGCCAGCAGCAGGGCGAGGCGCTTGAGGTTGTCGATGCGTCCGGAGGCGGGGTTGTTGCCATCGCGGTCGGTAGGGCCGGAGCCGGCGATGATCAGCACCACTGGCGGCGGGGTGGCTTGTTGCGGCAGCAGCAGACTGCCATGCAGCACGCCCTGGCCGGTGTCCAGGTCGATGGGGCGCTGCAGCACGGTGGGGGCGGCCTGGGCGAGGCTGGCGCAGAACAGCAGGAGCAGGGCGGCGAGGCGCGACTTCATGGACGGGGTACTACATGGGAAGTTGTGGGTTCGACATTACGCCACCGCGAAGGTTCGCCGACCTCATGGCCCCGGCAAAACCGTTTCGTGGGAGCGGGCTTGCCCCGCGATAAGGCCCGCACGCCCCCCAAATCCCCGCTGTTTTCCGTATACTGCCGCTTTCGACCACTTCAGGCAGATTCGCGGAGCGTCCATGTCCGGCAATACCTACGGCAAGCTGTTCACTGTCACCACCGCTGGCGAGAGCCATGGCCCGGCGTTGGTCGCCATTGTCGACGGCTGCCCGCCAGGCCTGGATATCTCCCTCGCCGACCTGCAGCACGACCTCGACCGGCGCAAGCCCGGCACCAGCCGGCACACCACCCAGCGCCAGGAACCGGACGAAGTGGAGATCCTCTCCGGCGTGTTCGAAGGGCGCACCACCGGCTGCTCGATTGGCCTGCTGATCCGCAACACCGACCAGAAGTCCAAGGACTACTCGGCGATCAAGGACCTGTTCCGCCCGGCTCACGCCGACTACACCTACCACCACAAGTACGGCATCCGCGACTACCGTGGCGGTGGCCGCAGCTCGGCGCGCGAGACCGCCATGCGCGTGGCGGCTGGCGCCATTGCCAAGAAGTACCTGGCCACCCAGGGTATTCGCGTGCGCGGCTACATGAGCCAGCTCGGCCCGATCGAGATCCCGTTCAAGACCTGGGACTCGGTCGAGCAGAACGCCTTCTTCAGCCCTGATCCGGACAAGGTGCCGGAGCTCGAGGCCTACATGGACCAGCTGCGCCGCGACCAGGACTCGGTGGGGGCGAAGATCACCGTGGTCGCCGAAGGCGTGATGCCGGGCCTGGGCGAGCCGATCTTCGATCGCCTCGATGCCGAGCTTGCCCATGCGCTGATGAGCATCAACGCGGTCAAGGGCGTGGAAATCGGCGCCGGCTTTGCCAGCGTCGCCCAGCGTGGCACCGAGCACCGTGACGAACTGACCCCCGAGGGCTTCCTCAGCAACAACGCCGGCGGCATCCTCGGCGGTATCTCCTCGGGCCAGCCGATCGTCGCCCACCTGGCGCTCAAGCCGACCTCGAGCATCACCACCCCGGGCCGTTCGATCGACGTCGACGGCAACCCGGTCGAGGTGATCACCAAGGGCCGTCACGACCCGTGCGTCGGCATCCGCGCCACGCCGATCGCCGAGGCGATGATGGCCATCGCCTTGATGGACCACCTGCTGCGTCACCGGGCGCAGAATGCCGATGTTCGGGTAGATACGCCGGTCTTGCGTTGATCGACTCATCCTGGGGCCGCGTTGCGGCCCATCGCGACACAAGGCCGCTCCCACAGGGGACATGCGATTCCTGTGGGAGCGGCCTTGTGTCGCGAAAGGGGCGCGCAGCGCCCCTACGGGGTTGACGCATGCCCCCGATCCCCTACTGGCGCCTCTCCAGCTTCTACCTCTTCTACTTCGCCCTGCTCGGCTCCACCGCGCCGTTCCTGGCCCTGTACTTCGATCACCTGGGCTTCTCCCCGGCGCGCATCGGCGAGCTGGTGGCCATCCCCATGCTGATGCGCTGCGTCGCCCCCAACCTGTGGGGCTGGCTGGGTGACCGCAGCGGCCAGCGCCTGCTGAT
Source organism: Pseudomonas carassii (assembly GCF_036324045.1). Taxonomy (NCBI): domain Bacteria; kingdom Pseudomonadati; phylum Pseudomonadota; class Gammaproteobacteria; order Pseudomonadales; family Pseudomonadaceae; genus Pseudomonas; species Pseudomonas carassii. Next base: position 91,304 of record NZ_JAZDCT010000016.1, read on the forward strand.
TGTGCGCCTGGGCGCGCTGTCGACCCTGGCGACCTTTTCGCTGATCTTCTTCGGCCAGAGCTATGCCTGGCTGGCGATGGTCATGGCCCTGCACGCGTTCTTCTGGCACGCGGTGCTGCCGCAGTTCGAGGTGATCACCCTGGCCCACCTGCATGGGCAGACCGCGCGCTACAGCCAGGTGCGGCTGTGGGGCTCGATCGGCTTCATCCTCACCGTGGTTGGCCTTGGGCGCCTGTTCGAATGGCTGAGCCTGGACATTTATCCTGTGGCGCTGGTGGCGATCATGGCCGGGATCGTCGCCGCCAGCCTCTGGGTGCCCAACGCGCAACCCGTGGAGCAGACCGAACGACGCGGGGCAGGGGGCTTCCTCGCGCAGGTACGGGCGCCCGGCGTGCTGGCCTTCTATGTGTGCGTGGCCCTCATGCAGCTCAGCCACGGGCCGTACTACACCTTCCTTACCCTGCACCTGGAGCACCTGGGCTACAGCCGCGGCGCCATCGGCCTGCTGTGGGCGCTCGGGGTGGTGGCCGAGGTGCTGGTGTTCATGGCCATGAGCCGGATCTTTGGCCGTTTTTCCGTGCGCAAGGTGCTGCTGGCGAGCTTCCTGCTGGCCGCCTTGCGCTGGTTGTTACTGGGCAACCTGGCCGATATCCCGGCGGTGCTGGTGTTCGCCCAGGTGCTGCACGCGGCCACGTTCGGTTGTTTCCACGCCGCGGCCATCGCCTTCGTCCAGGCCAGTTTCGGCGCCCGCCAGCAGGGCCAGGGCCAGGCGCTGTACGCGGCGCTCTCGGGCACCGGCGGCGCGCTGGGTGCCTTGTACTCGGGCTACAGCTGGAAACTGCTGGGCCCGCACTTCACCTTTGGTATGGCCAGCGTCGCGGCGCTCGCGGCAGCCGTTATCATTGCCTTCCGACTCAAAGACAGCAGGAACCACCCCTGATGAGCATCCTCAGCGTATTCGACCCGTCCAGCCCGGAACTGCCGCACAAGGTGCTGACCCACCACGACGACATCGCCGCGACCCTGGCCGAGCAGGGCGTGCGCTTCGGCCGCTGGCAGTCCGGCGCGCGCCTGCGTCCGGGCAGCAGCCAGGATGAGGTGGTCGCTGCGTGCCGTGGGCCGCTCGACCAGCTGATGACCGCTCATGGCAGTGGGGTGTTCGCTGTGCTCAGCCGCGATGGCGTCGACCCGAGCCAGGCCGACCTGCGCGACGAGCACGTGCATGACGGCGAGGAAGTGTTCGCGCTGATCAGCGGGCGCGGCCAGGTCAGCCTTCGCCTGGGGGATGCGGTGTACGCCGTGTTGTGCGAGAAGGACGACATGCTGGTGGTGCCGGCCGGCACACGCCGCTGGCTGGACCTGGGCGACACGCCGTTTTGCCTGGCCCTGCGCCTGTTCGCCAACGAGCAGGCGCTGCAGCCGCGTTTTACCGGCGATGTCACGGCCCGGCAATTTGCCGGGCTCGACGAACTCTAAGGAAATTGGCTCGCGGGGTCGCCTCTGCTCACGCCGTCCGTGGGTGAGCGCAGGCGTGCCCCGCGAAGAGGGGCGCGCGATCAGCGGTAGGTCGGCAGGGCGAAGCGTTGCTGGCTCTGCAGCATCGAGATCACCGGCAGCTCGCTCGGTTGCCCGGCCAGGTCGCGGCGGATGGCGCTGATCGCCCAGGACAGTTGCTCGGCGCTGTGCAGCTGCGCATAGGTCAGCACGCGGCGGGTGACCACGCCGTCGCTGGCGCGCAGGGTCAGCAGGACACCACCGTCCGGACGCGGTTGGGTGGTGACCTGGTAGGCGGCGAAGACCGAGGCGAATTTTTCCTGGATGAGGTCCATATCAACTCCTGACTGTTGTACTGGCAGACTTGAGTTGATGATTGCAGCGACCGTGCCAGTCTTTGCATCAAGAAAAAACCTTTAAAATCAATATCTTAAATTTGATTTTGGAAGATCGTGCATTGCAATCTGCACGCCCGTGCATTTTGCACAGTGCATTTTGCACGGTCATAGCCTGGCTCTCTGCCGCCGATAGAATCTGAACCTTGGACCGCTCGCCGCTGCCTGATGGACACTTGGCCCATTGCCAGATGCCAGGAGGTTCCCGATGTCCGATCACCAGCCCACCACCATGACCGCCGAAGAAACCGCGGCCTTCGCCGAGGAGGTCTTCGAGCGCGCCCGCCGCGGCGACGCGACCATGCTCGGTCGCCTGCTCGACGGTGGCCTGCCCGCCGACCTGCGCAACCACAAGGGCGATACCTTGCTGATGCTGGCCAGCTACCACGGCCACCACGACGCTGTGCGGGTGCTGCTGGCCCATGGCGCCGATCCGCTGATCGCCAATGACAACGGCCAGTTGCCGATGGCCGGCGCCGCCTTCAAGGGCGACCTGGCGATGATCCGCCTGCTGCTCGAGCACGGCGTGCCGGTGGATGCCGCCGCCGCGGACGGCCGCACCGCGCTGATGCTGGCGGCGATGTTCAACCGCCTGGAGATCATCGACTACCTGCTGGCCCAAGGGGCCGATCCGGCGCGACGTGACGCGGCCGGCGCCACCGCGCTGGCGGCTGCGCGCACCATGGGCGCGGTGGATGCCGCCGCACGCCTGGAGGCGAAGGCCGGCTAACCCTTCAGGGGCGTTTGCGGCTATCCTTGGCGCCTTTCACGCCAACCCGCAGGGCCCCCCATGAAAGACCAGTTGCTCGAACTCATCCGCCTCATCGGCGCCGGCTGCATGCGCGATGAGGATATCGAGCGCATCGCCGCCGAGGCCGCCCAGGCCTACGCCGACCCCGCCGCCTTCCTCGCCGCCAACCCGGACATCAACTACGACGACACCTTCCCGTTCCCGCTGGGCGAATGGGTGGTGGTCGGCAGCCTGCCCGATACCGTGCTGTTCCAGGCCGACAGCTACCAGGACCTGTTCCAGCGGATCAGCGACTCGTTCGACAAGAGCGTGCCGTTCACCCTCAAGCCCAAGCAGCTGGCGCGCACCGAGGCGCTGACCGCGCTCAACCGCATCCAGGTGCAGATGGGCGCGCTGAACAAGGAAGCCGGGGGCTACGTGCTGCTGAACTTCAGCCAGTTGCTCGATGACGAGCTGCAGATGGTGATGGTGGGGCAGAACGACCTGGCCCGTGTGCTGGAGTTGGGTGAGGCAGTCGGCATCAAGGTGGAGCCGGCGCTGGAGGCGCTGAAGGTGGCGGTGCACGTCTAAGCAACGATTCCCCTTGTAGGAGCGGCCTTGTGCCGCGAAAGGGCCGCAAAGCGGCCCCGGCGATATCAGCTTGATACACGAATCCTGGGGGCGCTTCGCACCCCTTTCGCGGCACAAGGCCGCTCCTACAGGGATTGCGTATTGGCCTTTCAGCCCAGCGCGGTATCAAGAAACATCATCACCGCGAACCCGCCCATCAGCCCCAGCGTCGCCGCGGTCTGGTGCCCATTGCGATGGGTCTCCGGAATCACCTCGTGGGACACCACGAAGATCATCGCCCCCGCCGCCAGGCCCATGCTGATCGGGTAGGCCAGGGCGAAGCCGGTGGAAATGCCCAGGCCAATCACCGCGCCCAGCGGCTCCATCAGGCCTGAACCGATCGCCACCATCATCGCCTTGAAGTTCGACAGCCCCGTGGCGCGCAGGGCCAGGGCCACGGCCAGGCCTTCGGGAATGTCCTGGATGGCGATGGCGCTGGTCAGCGGCAGGCCGATGTTCATGTCGCCGTTGGCGAAGCTCACGCCGATGGCCATGCCCTCTGGCAGGTTGTGCAGGGTGATGGCCAGCACGAACAGCCACACACGGTTGACCCGCTCGGCCTGCGGCCCGCAAGGGCCGGTGCTTTCATGCTCGTGCGGGGTGAAGCGGTCCAGGCCCAGCATCAGCAGTACCCCGAGGCCCATGCCCAGGACCACGGTGAAGGCCGCCGCCGGGCCGTTGCCGGTGATCTCGCGGGCGGCGTCCAGGCCCGGCAGGATCAGCGAGAACGAACTGGCGGCGAGCATCATGCCGGCGGCAAAGCCCAGCATCACATCCTGGGTGCGGGCGTTGACGTCGCGCAGGATCACCGCCAGCACCGCGCCCAGGGCGGTGGCGCCGAAGCCCGACAGCCCGCCGAGCAGGGCCAGGTGCAGGTTGTCGGCGTGGTCGCCGTTGACCGCGTTCCAGAGGCTCGCCAGCAACAGCGCGGCGACGGCCAGCAAGCTCAGCGCCAGGCCGGCGCTGAGCCAGGGCGTTTCCTGGGCCTGTTGTCGCCAGGCGCTGAACAGTGAGTCGGGGGCGGCGCTTTGGGTGTGGGCGGGGGGCATGGGAACCTCGGGACAGTGGATGCCGGCAGTCTAGCCACTGGCCGGTACGCCTCGCCAAGGATTCCCTTCTATCGAGGCCATAGCCAGCTATGCTCTTGAACACATTTACCGTGCGGGAGCGCCACCATGGGGTCCACCTTCAACAGCCTGGTCGGCCTGATCATTCTGGCCCTGGACATCTGGGCCATTCTCAATGTACTCAAGAGTGGCGCCGAGGTCGGCATCAAGGTGCTGTGGATCCTGCTGATCCTGCTGCTGCCGGTGCTGGGGCTGATCATCTGGGCGATCGCCGGGCCGCGGGGCAATGTGCGGATCTGACTATGGGGACATGGCACCGGCGTTGCCGGTGATCGCGGGGCAAGCCCGCTCCTACAGGTTATGTAAGCGATAGTTGCTCTCGACAAAATTTTCACACTCGATTTTTGAAAATCCGCGCCGCACAATGCGGCCTTGGTCTCACCTCGCGTGCGAGGTGGCGATCACCAGGCTGTCGGCGACTTCGCCTTCCCGCAAACCGCAATCCTAGGACCTCTCCATTCATGGCTAACACGGACGCCTTGAAGCAACAGGGCGTGCGAGGCTCGTTCTCGCCGACCCTGAAATCCCACCTGGCCTACACGTTGCTCAGTGGCCTGGTGATCATGCTGATGCTCAGCCTGGTGCGCCTGGCGCTGCTGGTCTACAACAGCGACATGATCGGCGACACGCCGAACTCGACCGTCGCCGAAGGCTTCCTCAACGGTCTGCGCTTCGACCTGCGGGTGGTGGTGTACATCAGCATCCCGTTGCTGCTGGCGCTGCTCAGCCCCTGGCTGATGGCGCGCCGTGGGCTGTTCCGCTTCTGGCTGACCATCGCCTCGAGCGTGGTGATGTTCCTCGGCCTGATGGAGATGGACTTCTACCGCGAATTCCACCAGCGCCTGAACGGCCTGGTATTCCAGTACATCAAGGAAGACCCCAAGACCGTCATGAGCATGCTCTGGTACGGCTTCCCGGTGGTCCGCTACCTGCTGGCCTGGCTGGTCGGCACCTGGCTGCTGAGCCTGCTGTTCAAGGGCATCGATCGCCTGACCCGTGGCGAGCAAAGCGTCCAGCCCGCCAGTAGCCGCAAGCTCGCGCCGTGGTATGGCCGCCTGGCAGTGTTCATGGTCGTGCTCCTGGTAGCCGTGGTCGCCGCCCGCGGCACCCTGCGCCAGGGGCCGCCGATGCGCTGGGGCGATGCCTTCACCACCGACTCGAACTTCGTCAACCAGCTGGGCCTGAACGGCACGCTGACCCTGATCGACGCCGCCAAGAGCCGCTTCGGCGAGGACCGCGCCAACATCTGGAAGCCGGTACTCGAGCAGCCGCTGGCCACCCAGACCGTGCGCGAGCAGCTGCTGACCGCCAACGACACCCTGGTCGATGCCGACGAGGCCGCGATTCGTCGCGACTTCGTGCCGCCCGTGGCGAACACGCTGCCGGTCAAGAACGTCGTGGTCATCCTCATGGAAAGCTTCGCCGGCCACTCGGTGGGCGCCCTGGGCAGCCCGAACAACATCACCCCGTACTTCGACAAGCTGGCCAAGGAGGGTCTGCTGTTCGACCGCTTCTTCTCCAACGGCACCCATACCCACCAGGGCATGTTCGCCACCATGGCCTGCTTCCCCAACCTGCCGGGCTTCGAGTACCTGATGCAGACCCCGGAAGGCGGCCACAAGCTGTCCGGCCTGCCGGCGCTGCTCAGTGCCCGCGACTATGACGATGTCTACGTCTACAACGGCGACTTCGCCTGGGACAACCAGTCCGGGTTCTTCGGCAACCAGGGCATGACCACCTTCATCGGCCGCAACGACTTCGTCGACCCGGTGTTCTCCGACCCGACCTGGGGCGTGTCCGACCAGGACATGTTCAACCGTGGCAACGAAGAGCTGGCCAAGCATGATGGCAAGAAGCCGATCTACGCGTTGCTGCAGACCCTCTCCAACCACACGCCGTACGCCTTGCCCAAGGACCTGCCGGTGGAGAAGGTCACCGGGCAAGGGCGCCTGGACGAGCACCTGACCGCCATGCGCTATTCCGACTGGGCGCTGGGCCAGTTCTTCGAGAAGGCCCGCAAGGAGCCGTACTTCAAGGACACCCTGTTCGTCATCGTCGGTGACCATGGCTTCGGCAATCACCAGCAGGTCACCGAGCTGGACCTGGGCCGCTTCAACGTGCCGCTGCTGCTGATCGCTCCAAGGATCCAGGAGAAGTTCGGCGCGGTCAACCACACCGTGGGTACCCAGGTCGACATCGTGCCGACCATCATGGGCCGCCTGGGGGGCCAGGCCCGTCACCAGTGCTGGGGCCGCGACCTGCTCAACCTGCCTGAGGGCGACCAGGGCGTGGGCATGATCAAGCCGTCGGGCAGCGAGCAGATCGTCGGCCTGGTGCAGGGCGACCGCATCCTCATCGAGTCCAAGGACATGACCCCGCGGATGTACCGCTACCAGCTGGGCCGCGAGTTCAAGGCCGAGCTGATCGAAAGCCCGGATCAACCGGAAATGCTCAAGAAACTCGAGGCCTATATCCAGACCGCGACCAAGAGCCTGCTGGACAACACCGCCGGTGTCGTCCACGGCACGCCGAAGTAAGGCCGCCGCCGGCCTCATGAAGCCCGCCCTGAACCGGCGGGCTTTTTTCATGCGGTTTCATGTATGTGGCTGAACATTTATCCCAGCGCCATGGTCAAGTGAGTACGCCGTTCCATTCACCGTTGCGTCAGCGAGGGTTGATCGATGAAAGCATGGGAAGTCAGCTTTGCCGACCAGAAGGGCGAGCCGCAGACGCTGCTGCTTGATGCCGAGCAATGCCCCAGCGAGGAGGATGCCGCCCGCGCGATCCGTTCGCGGCTGTTTCCGCTCATGGACGAACTGGACCTCAACGACTTCCAGGACCGCAGCTTTTCCCCCACGGCACGTTGGCTCAAGGAACAGAGCGGCGTGACCATCACCACCATTCGCGAAGCGCCCTGAACCGGGTGTCTCTGGCGTAGCGCCAACGCAGGCGCTACGCTCAAGTCAGGCGCCGGCCTTCTCTGCGGGCCGCTGCCGTTTCCATCGCGTCTTGCAATCCGCTCGTATTGTCAGGCATTCCCTGTGTGCCAGGCAGGTGCGTTGTGCACGGAAAGTCTATCCATTGCTTTGCAGGAGGACGTTTCATGAGCAGCCAGAACGACGACATCAGCAGCAGTGTCCTGCGCCAGATGAAAGCTGGCGGTTTCGATTTCACCCGCATCCACCCCATCGAATTCTATGCCGTGTTTCCCAGCGAGGCCGGTGCCCGCCGGGCGGCGGGGCAGTTTCGCGGCGAATCGCTCAACGCCCAGGTGAGCGAGCGCGACGACGGCGCCTGGCACCTGGAGTTGAGCAAGGTGATGTACGCCACCCATGGCGGCATCGGTGCCTTCGAGCAGGCCTTCGAACGGGTGGTTTCGCCCTACGGCGGCGAAGTCGAGGGCTGGGGCGTCAAGCAGGAAAGGCCGATCGCCTAGGCCCTGCCAGGGCGTCAGTGCGCTTTGCGCCCCGCCATGTGCTTCAGGTAGGCCAGCACGGCATCGAGTTCCGTCTCGTCCAGCACCTGGGTGGGAAACCCGGGCATCTTCGCCTGCGGCCAGTGCCGCAGGCTTTGCGGGTCGCGAATGTACTGGCGCAGGTAGACCGGCTGAAAGTACTCGGTGGGGTTGTGCGGCAGGTTCAGGTCCGGGCCCAGGTGCGCGTCGCCGGCGCCATTGAGGCGATGACAGGCCAGGCAGTTCTGCTGGAACAGGGCAAAGCCCCGGCGTACCGGGTCGTTCTCGGGCACTGCCGGGTCGGGCAGCAGGGCGGGGAAGCGTGTCTCGACCGGGGGTAGGCGGCGGATGCTGGCGATCTGATACGGCCATTGTTCCGGGCGAATACCGCTGGCCTGGGGTTGGGTCCACACCAGGTAGAACGGCCCGGCGCCTGGTTTGCCTTTGCTCAGCGCGGGCCAAGGGTGGCTGGGGTCTTCGATGGCCAGCCAGGCCTGCGCCGGACCCGCCTGCAACAGCGCCCCTGCGGGCATCTCGGCGGCGAAGCCATCGAGGGCCACGGCCTGCAGGTGATCGCTCGGTTTCACGCCCTGCAGCAGCACAGCCAGAGGCACGGCGCGGTAATGCAGGGTGCGCTTGTAGGCCACGTCCTGTTCGATGGTAATGTCCTGCACCTGGGGGTGGGCCAGAAGTTGTTCGCTGGTCCAGTGGCTGCTGTTGTCGCCCAGTTCGAGGTTCAGCTGCGCCGCCGGCAATGTCGGGGCGAGCAGCAGGCAGAGCAGGGCAAGACACAGGCGCATGGGCAATCTCCAACCATCAAGGTCGGCAGAGTACCCGTGCGTGATCGGAGAAGGCCACCGCCGCGTTCAGCCGAACAGCCGGGTGAGGTTCGGCAGGATCAGCAGCAGCGTCGTGGCGAAGAGTATGAGGCCGGCTTGGCGTACCTTGGATTGTCTGAACATGGCGGACCGCCTTCTTGTTGTTATTCCTGAATAACCCTTGGCTTCCTTGTCTAGCGTCGGGTCGATCGCAGCGGCGTGATGGCACGCCGTTTCTGCTTGCCGCGTGTATCTGGATATACAACCAACAGTAGGGCCCGCGTCATCCCTGTTTCAGAACCCTTTGTTCTAAGATTTATCATGTCGATTCCTCATGGCTTTAAGGCCACTGGCCACCCCGCTGGCACGCTCAGGCTAGACGAGTGCGCGGCAGGGGTTACCAAGGGTTACAGGGCCTACCGTTCGTCCGGACATCCTACTTGCTTGTGCGGCCCTTTCGCGTCAGTCTCTACAGCAAATCCCACCCACATGTCGTTCAGGACTACCCCTATGTCGTTACGCATCTGCATCCTTGAAACCGATGTCCTGCGACCGGAGTTGATCGCGCAGTACCAGGGCTACGGAAGGATGTTCGAGCAGCTGTTCTCGCGTCAGCCGATCGCGGCCGAATTCGATGTGTACAACGTGATGAACGGCGACTATCCCCCGGACGGCGAACGCTTCGATGCGTACCTGGTGACCGGCAGCAAGGCCGACTCGTTCGGCGACGATCCGTGGATCCAGACGCTCAAGGCCTACCTGCTCAAGCTCTACGAACGTGGCGAGAAGCTGTTGGGCGTGTGTTTCGGTCACCAACTGCTGGCGCTTACCCTCGGCGGCAAGGCCGAGCGCGCCGACAAGGGCTGGGGCGTGGGGGTTCACCGCTACAGCCTGGCGGCCCATGCGCCGTGGATGGACCCGCAGGTGTCCGAGCTGACCCTGCTGATCAGCCACCAGGACCAGGTCACCGAGCTGCCCGAAGGGGCCACGGTGATCGCCTCCAGTGACTTCTGCCCGAACGCCGCCTACCACATCCGTGACCAGGTACTGTGCTTCCAGGGGCACCCGGAGTTCGTCCATGACTACTCCCGGGCATTGCTCGACGCGCGGCAGGCGTCGCTGGGTAATGAAGTCTATGAGAAGGCGGTGGCCAGCCTGGCCACCGAACACCAGGGGGATCTGGTGGGCGAGTGGATGCTGCGTTTCGTCCAGCAGTCCGGCACTCGCGCGACCTGAGATCCGCATCGACGCCAATCGCGGGCTCGCCCGCGATTGGCGTTACAGCCAGCCCGAACGCTTGAAGCTGTAATACAGCCCCGAACAGCCCAGGGCGATCACCCCCAGCACGCCGAAGTAACCGTAGCGCCATGCCAGCTCCGGCATGTTCTCGAAGTTCATCCCGTAGATCCCGGCGACCGCCGTGGGAAACGCCAGGATCGCCGCCCAGGCCGCGAACTTGCGCTGGGTGATGCTTTGCCGTGACGACTCCAGCAGCATGCCGATCTCGATGGTCTGGCTGGCGATGTCGCGGATCCCGGCCAGATCTTCCATCTGCCGCGTGACATGGATCTGCACATCGCGAAAGTACGGGCGCATGTTCTTGTCGATGAACGGGAAGCTCAGGCGCTGCAGCTCCTCGCTGATCTCCACCATCGGCGCCACGTAGCGGCGCAGGCGCAGGATGTCGCGGCGCAGGCTGTGCAGGCGCTGGATGTCCTCTTCCTTGAGCGAATTGCCGAGCACACTCTGCTCCAGCTCCTCGATCTCGCCGTGGATGGCCTCGCTCACCGGCTGGTAGTTCTCGGTGACGAAATCCAGCAGGGCATAGAGCACGAAGTCCTCGCCGTGCTCGAGCAGCAGCGGGCGCGCCTCGCAGCGCTGGCGCACCAGGGCGTAGGACTTCGAGTGGCCGTTGCGGCAGGTGATGATGTAGCCGTTGCCAGCGAAGATATGGGTCTCGATGAACTCGAGCTTTCCTTCGTGGCGCACTGGCGAGTAGGTGACGATGAACAGCGCGTCACCAAAGGTTTCAAGCTTGGGCCGGCTATGTTTCTCCAGGGCGTCCTCAATGGCCAGTTCGTGCAGGCCGAACTGGCGCTGCAGGTTGGCCAGTTCCTCGGCGTTGGGCTCTTCCAGGCCGATCCAGACGAAGTGTCCGGGCTTGCGCGCCCATTCAGCGCCCTCGTCGAGGCTGATGTTGGTGACCTTCCTGCCGGCGCTGTACACCGCCGATGCGACGACTCGACCCATGGTTGTCCGCTTATCCGATTGAACACGCTACACAGCTTGGGCTGTGAAGCGGCACGGGGCAAGTCCGCGCGCCGATCAGGGCGCGGTGACTTCGCTTTCCATATGGTCGATGCAATGCTGCATCTGGCTGCGGCATTGCTCGATCAGCGCGGGCAGGTCCTGTTGGGTCAGGCCCGCGGTGGCGATGGGGGCCAGCGAGCGAATGATCACGGTGCGCTGGCGCCAGCTGTTCAGGCCCAGGCGCTGGGTGTAGCGGCTGACGCACACCGGCACGATCGGCACGCCGGCCTCGATCGCCATGTGGAAGGCGCCCTTCTTGAACGCCAGCAACTGCTCGCCGGGGTTGCGCGTGCCTTCGGGGAAGATCCAGATCGAGGTGTCGTCGCGCAGGGTCCGGGTGGTGGTCTGCATGGCCTTGCGCGCCTGGTAGGCGTTCTTGCGGTCGATCAGCACATTGCCGCCCAGCCAGAACAGCTGGCCGAACAGCGGGATCCAGCCCAGGCTCTTCTTGCCGATGGCCACGGTGCGGCGCGGCACGACCTGGCCGATGATGAACAGGTCATAGTTGGACTGGTGGTTGGCGATGATCACGCAGCCGGGGGGCTGGTCCCACAGTGGGCCGACCTCGGCCTTGACCTTGATGCGCATGAGCCAGGCGGCCGGCACGCTGTACAGGCGGGCGAACAGGCGGCTGTTGTCGGGGTTGAACGGGCGCAGCAGGCCGATCACCAGACCGACGACACCCACGAGCAGGAAGTGCAGCGCCAACAGGAGCATGCGAAGCATATAAAGCATGGTACGACTCACACCGGACAGTCGCGGCGCAGTGTACGGGTGTGCACTGTCAGGGGCAAACCTTGCAGTGCTTCTTGTCGGCGGGGCATCTGTGGGAGCGGGTTTACCCGCGAATGCGTCGGTGGATCCACCGCAGCCTTCAGGTACTACGCCAACCTGTAGGAGCGGCCTTGTGTCGCGAAAGGGCTGCACAGCAGCCCCAGGATTTCAGCGTTGTTGCAAAGATCGCCGGGGCCGCTTTGCGGCCCTTTCGCGACGCAAGGCCGCTCCTACAGAGATCACGCCAGTTGATAAATCCCAGCAAGACTGTTGCTCCCACAGGTCTTGCATCAGCTGTTCAGATCAGCCCAAGTGGTTCTGATCCGCCAGGATCGCTTCGTCCAGCGCCTCCAGCAGCGCCTTGCGTACCTTCAGCTTGGTGTTCTTGTGCGCCAGCATGTTCAGCTTCTTGAATTCGCGGGCCGCGGCCAGGGCGGTTTCCTGCAGCTGCTCGGCGGGCACCACCTTGTCGAGGAAGCCGGCTTCACGGGCGCCCTGCGGGTCGAACACCTCGGCGTTGTTCACCGAGCGCTGGAACGCCGCGCGGCCCAGGCGGTCGCGGGCCAGCTCGATACCGGCGTGGTGCATGGTCATGCCGATCTGCACTTCGTTCAGGCAGATCTTGTAGGGGCCTTCGACCCCGATGCGGTAGTCACCCGACAGCAGCAGGAAGGCGCCCTTGGCCACGGCATTGCCGGGGCAGGCGACGATCACCGGGAACGGGTGCGACAGCAGGCGGCGGGCCAGGGTGGAACCGGCGGTCACCAGGCCGACGGCCTCCTTGGGGCCGGCGGTCATCACCTTGAGGTCGTAGCCGCCGGAGAGAATGCCCGGCTGACCGGTGATGATCACCACCGCGCGCTCCTCGATGGCGCGATCGAGCGCGGCGTTGAAGGCTTTGATGACTTCCGGGGAGATGGCGTTGACCTTGCCGTTGTTCAGGGTCAGGGTGGCGATGCCGTCTTCGGCATGGTAGGTAATCAGCTCGCTCATGGCAGAGTCCTTTGGAGGGCGTGGCGATGACGTTACCCAGCGGCACCGGCCAGGTAAAGCGCCAAGACTGACTGATCAGTCAGCGTCGCGTCCTTGTGCCCTGTGCCACCGGGGCGGGGGCGCGAGGCGCGGGAAAAGCGCTGGGCACAATGGCAGCATTGCCCTGATTGCCCCGGCTTTTTGGCCAATTGGCTTAAGCGCATGAAAATTCTAAAAAAAATGCTTGCCAAAGGAAAAGGCTTCTACTAAATTAGCGCGCCTCGACAGGCTGAATAGCTTGAAGAGAAAACGGTGAAGTGTCCGAGTGGTCGAAGGAGCACGCCTGGAAAGTGTGTATACGAGAAATCGTATCAAGGGTTCAAATCCCTTCTTCACCGCCACATTCTACGAAAAGCCCCCGAATCGAAAGGTTCGGGGGCTTTTTGTTTGTCTCGCGTTTTTGTTGAAGCCCTGATCGCGGGGCAAGCCCGCTCCCTTTGGCGTGGGAGCGGGCTTGCCCCGCGATGGCGCTGTCAGAAACTGACGGAAGCCGACAGGCGTGCCGTGCGCGGTGCTCCCTGGAACAGGTAGTTGTCGCCCAGGTAGTCGCCCACGTCGCGCCAGTAGCGCTTGTCGAAGACGTTGTCCACGGTCAGGCGCAGCACCGTGTCGTAACCGCCGATGGTCGTGCGGTAGCGGCTGCCGACGTCGAACACGGTATAGCCGCCGACTTCTGCGTCGCCCGTGTGGCTGGCGTACTTGCTGGCGCTGTAGCGAGCGCCGCCGAGCAGGGCCAGGCCGGGCACGGGCAGGGCGTAGTCGGCCTGCAGCGCCGCGCGCAGGCGCGGGACGTTGATCGCCTGGTGGCCTTCGTAGGCGTCGGTGTCGCTGTTCTGCACGCGGGCGCGGATCGCCGCGGCGCTGGCCTGGATCTGCAGATTGGAAGTCACCCAGCCGCTGGCGCCGAGTTCGAGACCGGTATTTTTTTGCTGGCCCGACTGCACGTAGGTCGGCGCCGGGGTGTCGTCGGGGCGGGCATATTGGTAGGCCTGGCGGATCTGGAACAGTGCCGCGCTGAAGCTCATGCCCTGCCAGTCACGCTTGATGCCGACTTCGAGCTGGCGCGACAGGGTGGGGGCGAGGATTTCGAACGGGTTGCTGGCGAACCAAGGTGCCGTGCCGCCTGCTGAAAGACCCTTCGAATAGCTGGCGTGGAGTGTGGTGTCCGGTTGAGGTTTATAGATCAACGCGGCGTTGGGCAGCAGTTGGTACTGCTGGGTATGGCGCTTGGCGACACCGTTCTGGTCCCAGGTTTTCTCATCCAGGCGTACTTCCCGGGCACCGATCACCGTCTGCCAGTGTTCGTTGAATGTTATGCGGTCGCTGACGAACAGGCCGTACTGGCGGCTGTCGAGGCGGCGCTCGCTATGGCCAAGCGGATTGTCGGAAGGATCCAGCGCGGGGATGCCGGTGTAGATGTTGCCGGGGTGTAGCGGATCGAGCAGCTCGTTGAAGCTGGGGCGCTGGTCGAGCGTACGGCGCTGGGCGCTGCTGCCCAGGGTCAGTTCGTGGCCTACGCCGAGGGCGTCGAAGCGCCCGTCGAGCATGGCCTGGGCCTCGTCGATGCGGCGGGTGTCGTCGGGGCTGCGGAAGTCGTAGATATCATAATTGCCCTCAGGGCTGAAATGCGATGACCAGCCCCCGTTGCTGCCCCAGGCAAACGCACTGTAGTCATCGATCACCACCTTGCTGCGCGAAGCGCTCAAGGTGCCGTTCCAGTTGTCGTTGAACTGGTACTTGAAGCGCCCGCCCAGGTTCAGCGAGTCGTTCTGCACCGGCTTGGCCCAGGACTGCCAGGCCAGGTGATCCTTGGGATCGACGCCGTGGGGCAGCTGGCTGCCACCGAGCAGTTGATAGCCCGGTACCGAATATTGCTCGCGGTGCTGGTACTCGGCGTCCAGTTCCAGCACGGCATTCGGGTTGATCTGCCAGTCGAGCGCCAGGGAGGCGAAATCCCGCTTGCCGTCGGCGTGGTCGACATAGGAACGGATGTCCTCGTGGGCCAGGTTGACCCGCAGGCCGAACTGGCGTTCGGCGCCGAACCAGCCGCCCAGGTCGGTGGCCAGGTAGCGTTCGCCCTGTTCGTTGCTCGAGACCGTGACCGAGCGCACGTCCTCGGCGCGCTTGGTCACGTAGTTGACCAGCCCGCCGGGCTCCGACACGCCGCTCTGCAACCCCGAGAGCCCCTTGAGCAGTTCCACCTGCTGCTTGTTTTCCAGCGCCACGTTCTGCTCACCGGCGATGGTCTGGCCGTTGATCCGGTAGCTGCTGGCGGCATTGAGCTCGAAGCCGCGCACGTTGAAGTTCTCGTAGTAGCCGATCGGCGCGTAGCTTTCGCCCACTGAGGCATCGCTTTGCAGTACCTCGCTCAGCTTGCGCACCTGACGGTCGTCCAGCAGCTGGCGGCTGAACACGCTGACCGAGGCCGGGGTGTCGAGCAGTGGCGCATTGTGCAGGCCGCCGACCTGGGCTTCGCGTGCCTGGTAGCCGGAGTTGTCCTGAACCTCGGAGATGCGTACCGGGGCGAGGGTCACGCTGTCCTCGGCCAGGCCCTGGCCACTGTGCAGGGCCAGGCCCAGGCCAAGCAGGCCAAGGGGCAGGCGGGGGCGAAGCGGGGTCATGCAGGGCTCCTTGAAAAGTGGACGCGCCGTTATCGCTCGGCAGCTGTCGGGCAGGCAAAAGGGCGCCATGGTAGCAGGCTGCCAAGGGAGGGATTCGATGTTTCAGGGGAAACGTTCGCGGGCCTGATGCATACCCTGTAGGAGCGGGCTTGCCCCGCGATTGCCGTGGCACGGTGCATGGCACCGGCTGCGCCGGTGTTCCGGGCGGTGCGGCGTTCCGACAAGCCCGCTCATACAGATGCATCTGCCCCTTTTGGAATCAGGCTTGTAATGTCAGAACGAACGAAGCACCCGTCGATTCAGGCCGCCGCCGGTCGCTGGTGACGGCGCCAGTTGTCGTCGATCTTCGACCAGGTCTTGCCGTCGGTGATGGCCAGCAGCTTGCGGCCATCCTTGAAGGTGGCGAGGAAGGTGACTTCCTCCTCCTTGCCGCCCAGCAGCAGGCCAGCCAGCAGGCCGACCGGGCCGGCCACCAGGGCGCCAGCCACGCCCCAGCCCAGGGCGCCACCGAGGCTGCGGGTCGATTCGAGGTTAGCCAGCTTCAGATCCTTGATCCGCGCCAGCGAAATGCGTTCGCCGGGCGAAGGGCTGCGCGGGGTCTTGAGTGTGAGCGCTCCATTGCGATACTCGCCTTCACCTTGCAAGAAATCGCCGGATTGCACCGTGAGTCTTGTCATTGCGTCGTCCTGTCAGGAAGGGGTCTTTGACCAACGCCTACTGAGCGCTCGCCACGTTGGCAAGTCAACGGTCAGGCGACGGAGGGTCGTGCGGTGGGATGTCGCGTAGTAAAGCGCCTAAACGAGCGAGCGCTGACGCTCAACAAGTGAAAGTCGCATTTTCGAAAGTAAACTTCGAACCGTTGTCTATAACTGCCGTGGGTCATGACTGTAACTAATGCTTCTCGCTGGCGCCGTTGATCCATCGCAGTTTGCGCAAATTAGTACGGCGCAGTTGAGTTTTCGAAAACGAAAAAATGACGTCAAAAAACGCTGGACATCAAGTTTCAATGTGTGTCAGTTTTTTTGCGCCTCATAAAGGCGAGTGACAGGAAGTTCTCGCCCGGTGGGAGAACCCTGTCGGACATCAACTGCTTTTTTGTAAACAAGGAAGTAATCTGCATGTCGAAAGTCAAAGAAAACGCCATTGTTTCCGCCGTTTCCGCACTGCAACCGAAGGGCCCAAGTTCTTCCTTCGGCCTGATCGACAGCTTTGCCCACCAGTACGACCGCGGCGGCGCGAACATCAATGGCAAGAAGTCCTTCACGGCCGACCAGGCCGCCGATCACATCCTGCGTGACGGCGCGTCCTGGAAAGACCTGAACAAGGACGGCACGATCAGCCTCACCTACACCTTCCTGACCAGAGCACCATCGGACTTCTACAGCCGCGACCTGGGCACCTTCAGCCAGTTCAGCGACCTGCAGAAGCAACAGGCCAAGCTGTCCATGCAGTCCTGGGCGGACGTGGCCAAGGTCACCTTCACAGAGGCGGCATCGGGTGGCGATGGCCACATGACCTACGGCAACTTCAGTGCCAGCAATGGCGGCGCGGCATTCGCCTACCTGCCGTTCGACGGCCCGGGCTCGCACAAGGGTGAATCCTGGTACCTGATCAACAGCGGCTACCAGGTCAACATCAACCCGGGCACCGGCAACTACGGTCGCCAGACCCTGACCCACGAGATCGGCCATGTACTGGGCCTGTCCCACCCCGGCGACTACAACGCTGGCGAGGGCAACCCGACCTACGCTGATGCCGACTACGCCCAGGACACCCGTGGCTACAGCGTCATGAGCTACTGGAGCGAGAGCAACAACGGGCAGAACTTCGTCAAGGGCGGCGGTCAGTACTACGCCTCGGCCCCGCTGATGGACGACATCCTGGCGATCCAGAAGCTCTACGGCGCCAACTACGCCACCCGTGCCGGCGACACCACCTACGGCTTCAACTCCACCGCAGAGCGTGACTTCTACTCGGCCACCTCGGCCTCGTCGAAGCTGGTGTTCTCGGTGTGGGACGGTGGCGGTAACGACACCTTCGACTTCTCCGGGTTCACCCAGAACCAGAAGATCAACCTCAACGAAGCGTCGTTCTCCGACGTTGGCGGCATGGTCGGCAACGTTTCCATCGCCAAGGGCGTGACCATCGAAAACGCCTTCGGCGGCTCGGGCAACGACCTGCTGATCGGCAACGCGCTGGCCAACGTGCTCAAGGGTGGTGCCGGCAACGACATCATCTACGGCGGTGGCGGTGCCGACCAGCTGTGGGGCGGCAGCGGCTCGGACACCTTCGTGTTCGCGGCAGTCAGTGACTCGACCAAGGCGGCGCCGGATCGCATCATGGACTTCACCTCGGGTGTGGACAAGATCGACCTGTCGGCCATCTCCGCGTTCGCCGTGAACAAACTGCCGCTGCAGTTCGTCAATGCCTTCACCGGTCATGCCGGCGAGGCGCTGCTGACCTACGACCAGGCCACCAACCTGGGCAGCCTGTCCATCGACTTCACCGGAAACAGCTCGGCTGACTTCCTGGTGACCACCGTTGGCCAGGCCGCTGTCACCGACATCGTGGTCTGATGCAACAGGGGGCGGCGCTTGCGCGTCGCCCCTTTTGCCGGTGAGACGGACGAATGAAAGCAAACCTGCGAATGATCGCGCTGGCCGCGATCCCCCTGATGTCGATGACCGAGGTAGTCATGGCGAGCAGCCTGTTACTCCCCAACGCCGCGCAACTGGCCGGCCGTTGGCAGCTTTACCCCGAACAGCAGCAGGCGCAGGCCTGCAACCTGCGTCTTGGCGCCACGGAAGGCGAAATCGAAGGTGATCTGGAGTGTGCCAAGGGGCTGATAGGCCTGCGCCCCGGCAGCTGGCTGGTGACCCCCGACACCCTGGCCCTGGTGGGCGGTGACGGCAGCAGCGTGGTGCACTTCAGCCGCAAAGGCGCCCAGCGCTACGCCTGGACCACTTCGGACGGCAAGCAACTGGTGCTCGAGCGCCTCGACAAATAATCCCCACCTGGAACTAAAAAGTTTCAGGCGAGCCAGGGCGAAACATGAAACTACCGAGCAAAAAGCCCGGGGCGCCTTTGTGGGCGGCACTCGGCGAACATAAGTCGACCTTGATCAGCGTGGGCTGTTTCACGGCATTGATAAACTTGCTCATGCTGGTGCCGTCGATCTATATGCTTCAAGTGTACGACCGTGTACTGAGTTCGCAGAACACCACAACTTTGTGGGTGTTGACGCTGATGGTGGTCGGCTTCTTCGTTTATATAGGCGGGCTTGAGGCGGTACGCAGTTTCATTGTCATCCGCGTGGGCAACCAGCTGGAGAAAAGTTTCAACTTGAAGGTCTACCGCGCCGCCTTCGAGCGCAACTTGCGCCAGCGTGACGGCGCCGCCGGACAGGCCCTGGGCGATCTGACCCAGCTGCGCCAGTTCATCACCGGCCCCGCGCTGTTCGCCTTCTTCGATGCGCCCTGGTTCCCCATCTACCTGGCGGTGATCTTCGCCTTCAACGTCTGGCTGGGGGTGATGGCCACGGTCGGCGCGCTATTGCTGATCGCCCTGGCGATCCTCAACGAACGCCTCACCCACGCCACCCTGGCCGAGGCCAGTGGCTTCCAGCAGCAATCGACGCAACTGGCGGGCAGCCAACTGCAAAGCGCCGAGAGCATCCAGGCCATGGGCATGCTCGGCGCCCTGCGCCAGCGCTGGTACACCCTGCATGGGCGCTTCCTCGACCTGCAGAACAAGGCCAGTGACACCTCGGCGGTGATCACCGCCACCAGCAAGGGCCTGCGCCTGTGCCTGCAATCGCTGGTGCTGGGGCTGGGCGCGCTGCTGGTGATCGAGGGGCAGATGACCCCGGGCATGATGATCGCCGGTTCCATCCTGATGGGCCGGGTGCTCGCCCCGATCGACCAGCTGATCGCGGTGTGGAAGCAGTGGAGCGGCGCGCAGCTGGCCTACCAGCGCCTGGACGGCCTGCTGCGCGAGCACCCCGAGCCGCCGACGCCGATGCCGCTGCCGGTGCCCACCGGGCAACTGGCGGTGGAGCAGGTCAGCGCCGGCCCGCCCGGGCGCAACCTGGCCACCCTGCAGCAGGTCAACTTCGCCCTGGCGCCGGGTGAACTGCTCGGCGTGCTGGGGGCTTCCGGCTCGGGCAAGTCGACCCTGGCCAAGGTGCTGGTCGGCGTCTGGCCGACGATCAGCGGCCATGTGCGCCTTGACGGCGCCGAGCTCAGTCAGTGGGACCGCGATGCCCTGGGCCCGCACATCGGTTACCTGCCGCAGAACATCGAACTGCTGCGCGGCAGCATCGCCGAGAACATCGCCCGCTTCGGCGAGCTGGACGGCGTCAAGGTGGTCGAGGCGGCCCGCCTGGCCGGCGTGCACGAATTGATCCTGCGCCTGCCCCAGGGCTACGACACGCGCCTGGGCGAGGAGGGCGTCGACCTTTCCGGCGGCCAGAAGCAGCGCATCGCCCTGGCCCGCGCCTTGTACGGCGATGCCCGGCTGATCGTGCTTGACGAACCCAACTCCAACCTCGACAGCCACGGCGAGGCCGCGCTGGCCAGCGCCATCGTCCAGCTCAAGGCCCAGGGCCGCACCGTGGTGCTGGTGACCCACCGCAGCGCGGCGCTGGCCCAGGCCGACAAGCTGCTGGTGATGAACGAAGGGCGCATGCAGGGCTTCGGCCCGGCCCGCGACATCCTCCACGCCATGGGCCAGGCCCCGGCGCAACGCCCGCTGCAAGCCGGAGGTGGCGCATGAGCCAGCACACCCGTGATGCACGTTTCCATGTTCGCCTGGGGTGGCTGCTGACCCTGGTCGGTTTCGGCGGATTCATGGCTTGGGCCAGCCTCGCCCCGCTCGACCAGGGCGTGCCGGTGCAGGGCACCGTGGTGGTATCGGGCAAGCGCAAGGCGGTGCAGTCGATGGCCGCCGGCGTGGTCAGCCGCATTCTGGTCAGCGAAGGCCAGCTGGTGCGCCAGGGCGAGCCGCTGTTCCGCCTCGACCGCACCCAGGTGCAGGCCGATGTCGATGCGCTGCAGGCCCAGTACCGCATGACCCGCGCCGCCCTGGCGCGCTGGCAGAGCGAGCGCGACAACCTGGGGCAGGTGCAGTTTCCCGCAGAGTTGCTGGAAGATTCCGACGCCCGCCTGGCGCTGATTGTCGAAGGCCAGCGCCAGCTGTTCGACAGCCGCCGCCAGGCCCAGGCCCGCGAGCAGGGCGCCCTGGCCGCCAGCATCGACGGCTCCCAGGCCCAGCTGACCGGCATGCGCCGCGCGCGCAGCGACCTGCAGGCCCAGGCCGATTCGCTGCGCGAGCAGCTCGACAGCCTGCGCCCGCTGGCCGGCGACGGCTATATCCCGCGCAACCGCGTGCTCGAGTACCAGCGCCAGCTGTCGCAGGTGCAGCGCGACCTGGCGCAGAACGCCGGTGAGAGCGCGCGCCTGGAGCAGGTGATCGTCGAAGCCCGGCTCAACCTGCAACAGCGCCGCGAGGAGTACCAGAAAGAAGTGCGCACCCAATTGGCCGAAGCCCAGGTCAAGGCCGCGACCCTGGAGCAGCAGCTCAACTCCGCGCACTTCGAATTGCAGCACAGCGAGATCCTGGCGCCGGCCGACGGCGTGGCGGTCAACCTCGGCGTGCACACCGAGGGCGCCGTGGTACGGGCCGGCGACACCCTGCTGGAAATCGTGCCCCAGGGCACCGCGCTGGAGGTGGAAGGGCGCCTGCCGGTGAACCTGGTGGACAAGGTGGCGCCGCAGCTGCCGGTGGACATCCTGTTCACCGCCTTCAACCAGAACCGCACGCCACGGGTGACCGGGGAGGTGGCGCTGGTGTCGGCCGACCAGTTGATCGACGAGCGCAGCGGCCAGCCGTACTACGTGCTGCGCAGCACCGTCAGCGAAGAGGCGCTGGCGCGTCTCGAGGGGCTGGCGATCCGTCCGGGCATGCCTGCCGAGCTGTTCGTGCGCACCGGCGAGCGCTCGATGCTCAACTACCTGTTCAAACCCCTGCTCGATCGTGCAGGCACCGCCTTGACCGAACAATAAGGACCGCCAGTGAAGAAGTTCCCACTGATCGGGCTGCTGCTGGCCTGTGCCTGGCTGCCGACCGCCGCCCAGGCGGCCATGGGGCCGTTCCAGGTGTACGAGCAGGCCCTGCGCCGCGACCCGACCTACCTCGCGGCGTTCAAGGCCCGCGAGGCTGGCCAGGAATACCGGGCCATCGGCCGCGCCGGCTTGCTGCCGAACATCTCGTACAGCTACAACAAGGGGCGCAACGATTCCGAGGTGCGCTACCTCGGCGATTCACGCCGGCAAAAGGAGGACCGCAACTACAACAGCATGGGCTCGACCTTCATCCTCCAGCAGCCGCTGTTCGACTACGAAGCCTATTCGAGCTACCGCAAGGGCGTGGCCCAGGCACTGTTCGCCGACGAGAGCTTCCGTGACCAGAGCCAGCAGTTGCTGGTGCGGGTGATGACCAGCTACACCCAGGCACTGTTCGCCCAGGACCAGATCGCCATCAGCGTGGCCAGCAAGCAGGCCTACCGCCAGCAGTTTCAGCAGAATCAGCGCCTGTTCGACGCCGGCGAAGGCACGCGCACCGACATCCTCGAGGCCCAGGCCCGCTACGAGCTGGCCGATGCCGAGGAGATCAAGGCGCGCAACGAGCAGGATGCCGCGCTGCGCGAGCTGGGGGCGCTGATCGGCGAGCCGGCGGTGCGGGTCGAGGACCTGGCGCCGCTGCGCCTGGGCTTCGCCTTGCCGGTGGTCGACCCCAGCGGCTACGAGGCGTGGCAGGAGCGGGCCCTGGCCAACAACCCGCAACTGGCTTCGTCGCGCCAGGCGCTGGAAGTGGCGCGGTACGAAGTCGAGCGCAACCGTGCCGGGCACCTGCCCAAGGTCACTGCGTTCGCCACCTCGCGGCGCCAGGAGTCGGACAGCGGCAACACTTACAACCAGCGCTACGACACCAACACCGTGGGCATTGAAGTCAGCGTGCCGATTTTCGCCGGGGGCGGGGTGCTGGCCTCGACCCGCCAGGCCAGTCGGCACCTGGAGCAGGCCGAG
The DNA here is from genome assembly GCF_036324045.1 of Pseudomonas carassii. Lineage (NCBI taxonomy): Bacteria > Pseudomonadati > Pseudomonadota > Gammaproteobacteria > Pseudomonadales > Pseudomonadaceae > Pseudomonas > Pseudomonas carassii. The sequence continues at coordinate 113,774 of NZ_JAZDCT010000016.1, forward strand.
TACGAGCTCGACGGCAACACCCGCAGCGCGTTGATCGAACTGCGCAAGCAGTACAACGCCTGCGAGTCCGGCGCCAGCCGCCTGCGCGCCTACGAGCGGGCGCTGGTGGCGGCCGAGGCGCTGGTGGTGTCCACCCGCAAGAGCGTGCAGGGCGGCGAGCGGGTCAACCTGGACGTGCTCAACGCCGAGCAGCAGCTGGCCACCACCCGCCGCGACCTGGCCCAGGCGCGTTACGACTACCTGCTGGCGTGGATCAAGCTGCACTACCAGGCCGGGGTATTGAGCGAGACGCAGCTGGCGCGGGTGGATGAAGCATTCATCGAGGGCAAGTCAGGCTGACCAGGCATGCGCAAGACCCTGTAGGAGCGGCCTTGTGTCGCGAAAGGGGTGCGAAGCAGCCCCAGGATTCGAGCATCAAGCTGATACTGCCGGGGCCGCTTTGCGGCCCTTTCGCGGCACGAGGCCGCTCCTACAGGGGGGATATCCCGACGCTCAGGCGTTTCCCCCGCTTGTGCTCGGCCACCCCCCACACCACCAGCGCCAGCGCCCCGATCACCAGCCCGGCCACCACGATCCCGTCCCAGCCATGCACCTCGAACAGCTGCGTCCCCAGCAACGACCCCAGCGCCCCGCCGATGAAGTAGCAGGTGATGTACCCGGCATTGAGCCGCGTACGCGCCTCCGGCCGCAGCACGATCACCGCGTTCTGGTTGCTCACGTGCACCAGCTGCACCGCCAGGTCGAGCAGCAGCACCCCCACCAGCAACGCCACCAACGACTGCTGCGCGAAGCCCAGCGGCACCCACGACAGCAGCAGCGCCACCAGCCCCACGGTGGTGCCCAGCGGCCCCTTGCCGCGATCGGCCAGGCGCCCGGCCCAGTTGGCTGCCAGCGCGCCGATCGCCCCGGCCAGGCCGAACAGGCCGATCACCGCGTCGGAATAGTGGTAGGGCGCATTGCTCAGCAGGAACGCCAGCGGCGTCCAGAACAGCGCGAACAGGCTGAACGCCAGCAACCCCAGCAGCGAACGCAGGCGCAGCACCGGCTCCTCGACGAACAGACGGAACACCGAACCGATCAGCGCCGGGTACTTGAGCCCCGCGTGGCTGTGGTGTTGTGGCAGGCTGCGGTAAAGCGCGAGGGCGCTGATCGCCATCAGCACCGCCGCCAGCACGTAGATGCTGCGCCAGCCGCCCAGTTCGGCCATGAAGCCGGCGGCGGTGCGTGCCAGCAGGATGCCCAGCAACAGTCCGCTCATCAGCGTGCCCACGGCGCGGCCACGCTGCTCCGGGGCACTGAGGGCGGCGGCCATGGGCACCAGCACCTGGGCCACCACCGAGAACAGCCCGGTCAGCGCGGTGCCGAACAGCAGCCATGGCAGGCTCGGCGCGCAGGCGCTGATCAGCAGCCCGGCGGTGGCGATCAGCACCATGGTGACGATCAGCCGGCGCTGCTCGAACAGGTCGCCCAGCGGCGCCAGCAACAGCAGCCCGGCGCCGTAGCTGAGCTGGGCGGCGATGACGATGGTGCCGGCACTGGCGGTGCTCAGGCCGAACTGTTGGGCGATGCTGTGCAGCAGCGGTTGGGCGTAGTAGTTGCTGGCCACGGCCAGGCCGGTGGCGGTGGCCATCAGCAGGATCAGGGCGCGACTTAGAGTCGGGGCGTTCATGGGCAGTCTCGTTGCAGGCAAGGTTGTGTGGCGACAAGTATCAGGAAGTGTCTGGCATGACACCAATGTATAGTTTTCAACTTATCCATCTTGAAAGCAGATAGATCGATGAATCTCAAGCAGCTCGAATATGCCCTGGCCGTGGCCGACACCGGCAGCTTCACCCGCGCCGCCGAGCGCTGCCACGTGGTGCAGTCTGCCCTCAGCCACCAGGTGGCGCGGCTGGAGGCACAGCTGGGGGTGAGCCTGTTCGAGCGCAGTTCGCGGCGCGTGCGCTTGACCCCGGCGGGCGAGGCTTTCGTGCTCAGCGCCCGGCCGGCGGTGGCGGCGGCGCGGCGGGTGGCCGAGGATGTCGCCGCCGCCTGCGGGCAGGTGCGTGGACGCCTGTCGATTGGCGAGATCAGCTCGCTCACCGCGCTGGACCTGGTCGATCTGCTGGCGGTGTTTCATGAGCGTTACCCGGATGTGGATGTGCGCTGGTTGACCGCCAAGAGCGAGTTGCTGGTGGCGGATGTCTGCGAACGGCGCCTGGACGTGGGCTTCATCGGCCTGTGGCAGGGCGAGGCGCTGCACGGCGTGCAGCATCGCCTGCTGGCGCGGGAGGAGCTGGTGGCGGTGCTGCCGCCCGGCCATCGGCTGGCGGGCAGGGCGCAGCTGGCCCTGGCCGACCTGGCCGACGAGGTGCTGGTGGACTTTCCCGAGGGCACCGGGGCGCGTCGGCAGACCGACGAGGCGTTCCAGGCGGCGGGGTTGCGGCATCGGGTGCAGTTCGAGATCGGCCATATTCGCCTGGTGGAAAAGTTCGTCCAGCGCGGGATGGCGCTGGGGTTGGTGCCCGAGCGTATCGCCCGGGGTTTTCAGGGCGTGGCCACGGTATCGCTGGTGGATGCGCCGGTGCGGCATCTTTATGCGGTCTGGTCGTCGAGCCCCACGCCTGCGGCGCGGGCTTTTCTCGATGTCATGGAGCAGAGCCTCCTCGCCATCTGATGTCTGATCGCTTCGACATTGGCGGTGCTTGCAACGCTGCTCCTTGCGCGATCTGGGTAACCAGGGATCGCGAATCAGGCCGCGAACCCTCCATCGGCCAGCAGGCTCGCCCCGGTGATGTATCCCGCTTCAGGCCCCGCCAGGTAAGCCACGAAGCTGGCGATTTCGTCCACCTGCCCGTAGCGCCCGATGGCCATCAACGGAATCAGGCTCTCGGCGAACTCGCCGCTGGCCGGGTTCATGTCGGTGTCCACCGGCCCCGGCTGCACATTGTTGACGGTGATCCCCTGCGGCCCCAGGTCCCGCGCCAGGCCCTTGGTCAGACCGACCAGCGCCGATTTGCTCATGGCATAGGGCGCGCCGCCGGCGAACGGCATGCGCTCGGCGTTGGTGCTGCCGATGTTGATGATCCGCCCACCCTTGCCCATGTGCTTCACCGCCGCCTGGGTGGCCACGAACACGCTGCGCACGTTGATCGCCAGCAGGCGGTCGAAGTCGGCCAGGTCGAACTCGGCCACTGGCGCCACCGCCAGCACGCCGGCGTTGTTGACCAGGATATCGAGGCCGCCGAAGGCCTTGGCGGTGTCGGCCACGGCCTGTTGCACGGCCTGGATATCGGCGCTGTCGGCGCGCAGGGCCAGGGCCTGGCCGCCGGCGTTGTTGATTTCACCGGCCAGGGCTTCGGCGCTGGCGCTGGAGCTGACGTAGGTGAAGGCGACCTTGGCGCCGTCGCGGGCCAAGCGCCGGACGATGGCTGCGCCGATACCCCGTGAACCGCCCTGGACCAGGGCCACCTTGCCGGTAAGTGGAAGTGCTTGGGACATGCTGATCTCCTGCAGTGAAGCAAGGCCGAATGCCTTGGGATGGACGCAGTATCCGCGCTCGATTACCTGTTGATAAGATGGCAATCGAGTTACTCAGAATAAACCAGGAGTTGATAATGGCCGTGGTGGAATCCTTCAGCAGCCTGGAATGCTTCATCCGCAGCGCCGAAGTCGGCAGCTTTGCCGAGGCGGCCAGGCGCCTGTCGCTCACCCCGGCGGCGGTTGGCAAGAATGTCGCCCAGCTCGAGGCGCGGCTCGGCGTGCGCCTGTTTCTGCGCAGTACGCGCAAGCTGACCTTGACCGAGGCCGGGCAGCGATTTCTGGCCGAGGTGAGCGAAAGTTTTCGCACCATCCAATACGCCGTGTCCAACCTCGCCAATTGCGAAGGGCATCCGTCGGGCGTGCTGCGGGTCAGCATGGGCACGGTGTTCGGGCGCCTGTATGTGTTGCCGTTGCTGGGCGAGTTCCTGGCCCGCTATCCGGCGGTGACGGCGGACTGGCATTTCGACAACCGCCAGGTCGACCTGATCGGCCAGGGCTTCGACGCCGCCATCGGTGGTGGTTTCGAACTGCCGCCAGGGGTGGTGGCACGCAAGCTGACCCCGGCGCACCGGGTGCTGGTCGCTTCGCCGGACTACCTGCGACAGCAAGGACCACTGAGCCGCCCTGAGCAGTTGCAGACGTGCGCCGGCATCCTTATCCGCTCGCCGCAGACCGGCCGGGTGCGCAGTTGGCCGCTGACCAGCCGTTGGCAGGAGCAACAGCCGCTGCAACTGCCCCAGCGCCTGACCATGAGCGATTCGGACGCCGCCTGCGTGGTGGCCGAGCAAGGGCTGGGGATCGCCCTGGTCAGCCTGCCGTTCGCCTTGCCCTACCTGACCGCCGGGCGCCTGAGCCGGGTGTTGCCGGACTGGTATGTGGACGATGGACATATCAGCCTGTACTACGCCGAGCGCAAGCTGTTGCCGGGCAAGACCCGGGCCTTCATCGATTTCGTGGTGGAGCAGTTCGCCGAGCAGGGGCTGGCGGGGCGCTTCGATGCGTTACAGGGCCATTGATGGCCCCGCTATAGCGCTCACTCAGGCGATATCGATGATGAACTGCACCTGCGCTGCCCCGGCCACTACCAGGCTCACTTCGTCATCCACCCGCTTGCCGAGCAGTTGCTGCCCCAGCGGCGCGCGGGGCGTGATCACCGTTACCTGCTCATCCCCCTCGCCAACCTTCAGCCCGGCCCCTTCCGGCCCGAGGAACAGTCGGCGGCGCTGGCCCGCCTCATCTTCCAGGGTCACCAGGCAACCGATCTGGATCCCCCGCGCCGGGTCGTAATCGCGCAGCGCCAACTGCTGGTAGGTCAGCAACGCCTGGCGGATCTCGGCCGTGCGCCGCGCCTGCCCGGTGGCCAGGTACGACGCCTCCAGCCCCAGGGTGTCGTACTTGTTCTCGGCGATGTTCTCTTCGGCGGTGGCGGCCTCGTAGGCGGTCTGGGCGGCGCGGCGCAGCACCTCCATGTCGTGCTCGAGGGTGGCGATGATGCGTTGCAGCAGGCTGGCCTTGTCCATGGTCAGTAGCAGAACTCCAGCACGTTGGCCTGGCTCTTGTCGGTCGGCGCGGTGCGGTTCTGCTGCAGCCAGAACTGGCACTTGGGGCTGTTGAGGTTGCGCGGGTTGCCCTGGGCGGCCTCGGCGGCCTGTTGCAGTTCCTGCTTGTGCAGGATCTCCTTGTAGTGCTCGAACATCTGCGCCTGGGCGTCGGCCGGTTGTGCCGGCGCGGTGGCAGGCGCAGGCTGGACCACGGCGGGGACGGCGGCCTCGACCAGTGGCTGCACCTGTGCCGGCCACAGGCGCAGGGCCAGCCACAGGCTCAGGGCGATGGCCACGGCGCCGAGCCACAGACCCAGGGCGACGCACAGCACCAGTTGCACGGGTCTGAGGGTGATCTTCAATTCGCGGGGGCGGGGCATGGCGGCCTCCTGGCAAGCGGGTCGATGGGCGCCATTCTCGCATGGCCCGGCAGGTTTTTTCAGCGCCGCGCTTTTGTTGTCGGGCAAATATCCGCAAAATCCGCGGTCTTTTTTCGCAGGTAACGGAACGTGGCGATGAAAACCACCTGGGACATCTTCTGCACGGTCGTCGACAACTATGGCGACATCGGCGTCACCTGGCGCCTGGCGCGCCAGCTAGCAGCCGAGCACGACCTGGCGGTGCGCCTGTGGGTGGACGACCTGCAGGCCTTCGTGCGCCTGTGTCCGCAGGCCGACAGCCAGGCCGGGCAACAGTGGCAGCAGGGCGTCGAGATACGCCACTGGCCTGTCACGTGGCAAGGTGCGCAGCCAGCCCAGGTAGTGGTGGGTGCCTTTGCCTGCCAACTGCCGGACGGCTATGTCCAGGCCATGCGCCAACAGACCACGCCGCCCTTGTGGCTGAACCTGGACTACCTCAGCGCCGAAGACTGGGTGGAGGGATGCCATGGCTTGCCGTCGCCCCAGGCCAATGGGCTGCGCAAGTTCTTCTTCTTCCCAGGCTTCACCGAGAAGACCGGTGGGTTGCTGCGTGAAGCCACCTTGCTGCCGCGTTGCCAGGCGTTCCGGCAGACGCCCGGCGAGCGGGCGGATTTCCTTGCAAGGCTGGGCGTGCAGCCCCGGGAAGGGGCGCGGCTGATCTCGCTGTTTGCCTACGAGAACCCGCAACTGGGCGACTGGCTCGATGCCCTGGCCGCCGATGTGCATCCCACCCACCTGCTGGTGCCGCAGGGGCGCATCCTGGGGGACCTCGGCGACTGGCTGGGCGAGGCGGACCTGCCCGTGGGCGCGCTGCATCGGCGCGGGGCCTTGACCGTGCAGGTCCTGCCTTTCGTCAGTCAGGACGACTACGACCGGCTGCTGTGGAGCTGCGATTTCAACGCCGTTCGCGGCGAGGATTCCTTCGTGCGCGCGCAATGGGCTGGCGTGCCGATGCTCTGGCACATCTACATCCAGGAAGAGAACGCCCACTGGGAAAAGCTCGAGGCATTCCTCGCCCTTTATCGCCAAGGCTTGTCGGCCGCCGCCGGGCAGGCGCTGACCGAACTGTGGCGCGCCTGGAACATGGATCGACCGATGGGCCAGGCCTGGCTGGCGCTGCAGCCGCATTGGGACGAGGTGCGCGAACACGCCCGCCAGTGGCAGGCCGCGCAGGCCGCTCGGCCGGACCTTGCCACGAGGCTGGTACAGTTTTACCGAAATTCGCTATGATACGCGGCCTCGATTTTTATAAATCCATCCAGATTCGGATACTTCGTAATGAAAACTGGTAAAGAGCTGAAACCCGGTACCGTACTGCGGATCGACAACGACCCGTGGCTGGTTCAGAAAGCTGAGTTCACCAAGTCGGGCCGTAACAGCGCGATCATGAAGACCAAGCTGAAGAACCTGCTGACCGGCTACAAGACCGAAACCGTATACGGTGCGGACGACAAGCTGGACGACGTGATCCTGGATCGCAAAGAAGCGACCCTGTCGTTCATCAGCGGTGACTCGTACACCTTCATGGACACCACCGACTACACCATGTACGAACTGAACGCCGAAGACATCGACGCCGTTCTGCCGTACATCGAAGAAGGCATGGAAGACGTCTGCGAAGCCGTGTTCTTCGAAGGCCGCCTGGTATCGGTAGAACTGCCGACCACCATCAGCCGCCAGGTCGTCTACACCGAGAACGCCGCGCGTGGCGACACCTCGGGCAAGGTCATGAAGCCTGCCAAGCTGAAGAACGGTACCGAGATCTCGGTTGCCGACTTCATCCAGATCGACGAGTGGATCGACATCGACACTCGCGACAACAGCTTCAAGGGCCGTTCCAAGAAGTAATCCTTCTTGCGATGAGCACGAAAAACCCGGCCTTGGCCGGGTTTTTTTGTGCCTGTCTCTGGTGGCTTGCCTCACCCCCTGTAGGAGCGGGGGGGGGGGGGGGCCGGGGGGGGGGGGGGGCCCCCCCCCCCCCCCCCCCCGGGGGGGGGGGGGGGGGGCGCCCCCCGCGATGCGTATAATGGCGGCCATTTTTCTCAATCGGTGCCTCCATGACCA
>NZ_JAZDCT010000017.1:0-120588 GCF_036324045.1 Pseudomonas carassii
GTGGGAGCGGGCTTGCCCCGCGATTGATGTCAAAGGAACCAGCGATATTCCCGCGCACTGACCTCCTGCAGAAACGCCAGGTGGTCCTGGCGCTTGTTCTCGCAATAGACCATCACGAATTCCGCGCCCAACCCTTCGTTGACGGCCGGATGCCCGCGCATCGCCGCCACCGCGCCGAGCATGTCCTTGGGGAAGTCGATCCCGCTTCCTCGATCCTCGTTCAGCGGCGCGATCGGCTCCTGCGCGGCATCCAGCCCATGCTCCATGCCGCAGAGTATCGCCGCCAGCACCAGGTACGGATTGGCGTCCGCCCCGGCCAGCCGATGCTCGATCCGCAGGTTGCGCGCATCCGACTCGGGGATGCGGATGCACGCGTCGCGATCCTCGAAGCCCCAGCTCGCGCGGCTGGCGGCATTGACCATGGCGCCGTAGCGGCGAAACGCGTTGTGGTTGGCGGCGAACACCGGCATGCAGTGCGGCAGCAGCGCCAGGCAGCCGGCCACGGCGTGGCGCAGCGGGCGCTGGGCGTCGGCGGCGAGCAGGTTGTTGCCGGCCGGGTCGTAGAGGCTGACGTGCACATGCATGCCGCTGCCCGGCGCATGCAGGTAGGGCTTGCTCATGAACGAAGCGCGCAGCCCATGCTTGAGCGCCACGCCCCGGGTGCTGCGACAGAACAGCGCCGCCCAGTCGGCGGCGCGCAGGCCGTCGTCGCAGTGAGCGAAATTGATCTCGAACTGGCCTGGGCCCAGCTCGGCGGTGATGACATTGGCGTCCACTCCCTGGGCGTTGGCGGTCTCGACCATCTCGCGCAGTACATCGGAAAACCGCGACAGGCGCTCGATATGCATGTTCGGCTGGTCGTCGGCGTCGCCACTGGCCGGGTCGTGGGGGAACTGCGGCAGGCCCTCTTTCAACGCCCGGTCGAACAGGTAGAACTCAAGTTCGAACGCCACCACCGGGCGGATGCCGCGACTTTCGAGGCGTTGCAGGACGCGGGCCAGCACCTCGCGGGGCTCGAACTCGATGGGCGCCGCGGTGCCGTCCGAGGTGATCAGCATCTGCCCCAGCGGTTCGCGCTCCCAGGTCACCGGCTTCAGCGTGCCGGGCACCAGGCGGCGCGGGGCGTCCGGGTCGCCGTCGTTGAAGCAATAGTCGCCGATGGGAAACAGCCCGCCCTGCACGCCGAGCAGCACGCAGTTCTGCGGCAGCTTGAGCGGGCTGCCGGCGGCCACCTTTTCCAGCATGTCGATGGGGTAGCGCTTGCCGTAGAAGTGCCCGGGGATGTCCAGGCTGATCAGGTCGACGTAGTGCACTTCTGGGTATCGGGCGCGGAAGGCGCGTACTTCGCTGAGCAGATCGGGGAAGCCTGTTGTACTTGTCATTGGCATGCTCTCAACGGAAGACCCAGAGAACCCGGGTCGTTCGGGCGGTCAGGTTGGCGTAGCGGAACTGGCTGTGGGGCGGCAGCTGGAAGCTGTCGTTGGGGTACAGGGTGACGGCACCTTCCTGGCCTTCGAGCCACAGGGTCAGCTCGCCCTCAAGGACGAAGCCACCCTGTTCCGAGCTGTCGTCCAGATGCCCTTCGCCGCTGCTGGCGCCGGGCGCCAGGTGGCTTTCGAGCATGGCGAAGCGGCCGGTGAGGGTCGGCGAGACCAGCACGTCGGTGACCCCGGCGGCGTAGTACAGGGTGCGCCGCTCGCCGGGGCGGGTGACCCAGTCGAGCGCCCGGGGCGGCACGGCCTGGTAGAAGTAGGTGGTGGGAACCTGCAGCGCCTCGCTGATGGCAGTGAGGTCGGCCACCGTGGGACGCGACAGGCCGCGCTCGACTTGCGAGAGAAAGCCCAGCGAGCGCTTGACCCGCCCGGCCAGCTCGTCCAGGGTCAGCCCGCGGTGCTTGCGCAGGTCGCGCACCAGCCGCGCCAGGCCCTGGTTGTCGTCGATCGGCTCAGACATGGTCGCGCATCCTGTACCAGGCCTTGGCGGCCGCTTCCAGCGGCGCGGCCAGGAGGTCGCCGCCGGGAAAGCGGCCATTGTCGATGCCCTGGTAAAGCGCGAGCAGGTCGTCGTCACCCAGGATCGCATCACTGACGGCGCGTGCGCCAGCCAGGGTCGGCAGCACGCCGTGGCCGGAGAACCCTTGCAGCCAGTAGCGTTGGCCCTGACGGCCGATATCCGGGGTGCGCTGGATGCTGCAATCGATATGGCCGCCCCAGGCATGCTCGATGGCCACCCCACGCAACTGCGGAAACACTCGCTCCAGATAGGGCCGTGTGGCGCTGGCGATGTCCTTGGGGATGCCGCCCAGGTAGGTGCAGCCGCCACCGAACAGCAGGCGATGGTCGGGCGTCAGGCGGAAATAGTCGGGAACGAACTGGTTGTCGATCACGCAGCTGTTGCGCGGCAGCAGCGAGGCGGCGAACTCGGCGTCCAGCGGCGCCGTGGCCACCTGGTAGGAGCCCACCGGCAGCAGGCGGCGCGAGAGCGTGCGGTCGAGGCGGTCGATATAGGCATTGCAGGCCAGCACCAATACGCGGCTGCGTACTTCGCCCTGTTGGGTGCGGGTAACGAAGCCGTCGGCGTGTTCGTGGTAGTCGAGCACCTGGCTTTGCTCGAAGATCCGCCCGCCGTTCGCCTCGATCACGCCGGCCAGGCCCTGGGCCAGCTTCAGTGGGTTGAGGTGGGCGCCATTGGGGTCGTACAGCGCGGCCTGGTAGCGGGGGCTGTCGATCCACTCGGGCAGTTCGTCGCGGCCGATCAGGCGCAGGCAGTCGTAGTCGAACTTCTCCTGTGCTTCGCGTCGGGCCTCCTCCAGCAGTTTTACCCGGCGTGGCAGTACGGCGGTCCACAGGCTGCCCAGGCGATAGTCGACGTCGAAGCCATGGCGCTGGGGCAGTTCGCGCAGCTCGCGGGCGGCCCAGCACATGCTGTCCCACAGGCGTCGGCTGCGCTCCAGGCCCAGGGCCCGCTCCAGCGGGGGCATGTCGCACGACCAGCCCAGCAGTGCCTGGCCACCGTTGCGGCCCGAGGCGGCCCAGGCCACCCGGCTGGCTTCCAGCAGGGTCACGCGCTGGCCGGCCAGTGTCAGGCGCAGGGCGGTGTGCAGACCGCTGAAGCCGGCACCGACGATCAGGATGTCGGTGTCGTGGGTGCCCTGCAGCGTGGGGCGCAGGGGGATGGTGGCGGGGTAGGTGCGGGCGTAGTAGCTGGCGACGTGCTGGGCGGATTGCTTGAACATGCCGGGGCCTCGTGAAATTTCTTCTGATTATTTTCATGAAAAAATAGCAGAGGATTTTCATTACGCCAGTAGATGGCACCATCGCGGGGCAAGCCCGCTCCCACGCGTCGAATACGAACAGGCGTGGGAGCGGGCTTGCCCCGCGATCGGAGCGCGCTAGGTCGCTGCCTTGCGCCGCGGCTGCCGGGGCTTGCCGGCTGCTGTCTTGCCCTTGGCGGCACCCTTGCGCTTCTTCTTCCACGGCGCCGCCGACTTGCCCGCTGCCGGCCCGCTGATGGTCAGGCGCAGGCCGCTGCAGCGTTGCACCAGCTTGCCCATCCAGGCCGACTGGCGGGTGACGAACTCGTCCAGGCTCATTTCGCCGCTCTGCACCATGTCCAGCGCCTGTTCCCAGATCGCCGTGGTACCGGGGTCGGCAATGGCCCGGGGCACGGCGTCGATCAGACTGAAGGCGGCGGGCGTGGCCGACAGGGCCTTGCCGTTCTTGATCAGATAGCCACGATCGAGCAGGCCCTGGATGATGCTGGCGCGGGTGGCCTCGGTGCCGATGCCGGTGGTTTCCTTGAGCTTCTGTTTCAGCCGAGGGTCATCGACCAGCTTGGCGACGTTTTTCATCGCCTTGATCAGATCGCCTTCGGTGAAGGGCTTGGGTGGTTGGGTCCACAGGTCCTTCAGTTGCAGGTCCCGCACTGCGCAGTCCTGGCCTTCGCGTAGCGCCGGCAGCACCTGGGCCGGTGGCGCCTCGCGGCCCTTGGCTGGGGTCAGTGCCTCGGGCAGCGCCCGGCGCCAGCCCAGCTCGACGATCTGCTTGCCCACTGCCCGCAGCGCATGGCCGGCGCAATCGAACTCGGCCTCGGTACGATCGTACTCGTGGTTGGGCAGGAACTGCGCCAGGTAGCGGGCGCGGATCAGGGTATACACGGCCTTGTACTTGGGCGGCAGGCGCGACGGGTCGCTGGCGGCGGCGGTAGGGATGATGCCGTGGTGGGCGCTGACCTTCTGGTCGTTCCATGCGCGCGAGCGCCGGCCCGGGTCCAGGTGCGGCCGCAGCGGCGCGAGGCTGTCATCGGCGTGCTGCAGGGCGGCGAGGATACCTGCGGCCTCGCCGTGCTGGCTGAGGGGCAGGTAGCCGCTGTCGCTGCGCGGGTAGGTGATGAGTTTGTGGGTTTCGTACAGGGCCTGGGCGATGTCCAGGGTCTCCTGGGCGCCGAGGCCGAGCTTCTTCGAGCACACCTCCTGCAGGGTGCCGAGGTCGAAGGGCAGGGGCGCCGACTCGCGTACGCGTTCGGTGGCGATCTTGCGCACCCGGGCGCTGGCGGCCGCCTGCATGTCGGCGGCCGCCTGCCGGGCCAGGTCCTGCTTAAGGCAACGGCCCTGGTCGTCGCAGGCGTCCTCCGGTGCGCGCCACTGGGCGTTGAACACGCTGCTGGCGCTTTCCAGCTGCACCTCGATGGCCCAGAAGGGCACCGGCACGAAGTCGGCGATGCTGCGGTCACGGTCCACCACCAGGCGCAGCGTCGGTGTCTGCACCCGACCCACCGGCAGCACGCCCTGGTAGCCGGACTGGCGGCCGAGCAGGGTGAACAGGCGGCTCATGTTCATGCCGATCAGCCAGTCGGCGCGCGAGCGGCCAAGGGCCGAATGGTACAGGCTGAAGGTCTCCTGCCCCGGCAGCAGACGACCCAGCGCCTTGCGGATCGAGGCGTCGTCCAGTGCTGACAGCCACAGGCGCTGGATCGGCCCCCGGTAGCGGCAGTGCTCGACCAGTTCACGGGCGATCATCTCGCCCTCGCGGTCGGCGTCGGTGGCGATCACCAGTTCGCGGGCCTCGCCGAGCAGGCGCTTGACTGCCTTGTACTGGCTGGCGGTCTTGGGCTTGACGGTCATCTTCCACTTTTCCGGGATGATCGGCAGGTCCTCGAGGGTCCAGCGCTTGTAGCGCTCGTCGTAGCTGTCCGGCGGGGCGGTCTCGAGCAGGTGGCCGATGCACCAGGTCACGCAGACATCGGTTCCTTGCCAGCAGCCGTCGCCACGACGCTGGGCGCCGAGGACCTTGGCGATGTCTTTTGCCTGGGAGGGTTTTTCGCAGAGGAAGAGGCGCATGGCCGAAACGCTTGATCACGGAAGATGGGCACTAGGATGCGCAAGCCAGGGCTTGCAGGCAAGCTTTATCTGTATGCATGTACAGGTTTTTCGCCCGCATGTTTGGCAGGGTAGTCACCCCTTGGGGTTGGACGATTCGGCAAATGCGTGCCAGCTTTGCCTTTCGCCCGCCAGTCGTGTCACTGGACGATGTCGCTGGGGTGTCCTTCCTACAAGAACAACAGGGATGTAAACCAATGCCCGTTTTCGATTACCGACAGCTCGACAGCACTGCCTCCTCCTCGCTCTATAAAGATGCCATGGCCCTGGCCACCTATGCCTACCACGGCATCGACGATGGCTTCAGCGCCGGCTACCAGAAGCACGGCTTTGGCCTGGGCCTGCCGGCCACCCTGATCAAGGCGCTGATCGGCGGCACCGACAGCCAGGGCGTGATCCCCGGCATCCCCTGGAACCCCGATTCCGAAGCCCGCGCCCTGGCCCAGGTCAAGGCCGCCGGCTGGACGCCGATCAGCGCGGCGCAGCTGGGCTACCAGGGCAAGACCGACGGCCGTGGCACCTTCCACGGCGAAGCGCCGGGCTACACCTCGGCGCAGGTGGAAATCCTCGGCCGCTATGACGCCGCCGGCCAGCTCAGCGGTATCGGCATCGCCTTCCGCGGCACCAGCGGCCCGCGTGAGAACCTGCTGGGTGACACCATTGGTGATGCCATCAACGACCTGCTGGCGGCGATCGGCCCGGCCGGCTATGCCCGTGACTACGCCGGTAACGCATTCGGGCAACTGCTCGCCGATGTGGCGGCCTTCGCCAAGGCCAACGGCCTGAGCGGCGCCGATGTCACCGTCAGCGGTCACAGCCTCGGTGGCCTGGCGGTCAACAGCCTGGCCGATCTCAGCGGCTCGCGCTGGGGCGGCTTCTACCAGGATGCGCGCTACGTCGCCTTCGCCTCGCCGACCCAGGCCGCCGATGCCAGCAAGGTGCTCAATATCGGCTACGAAAACGACCCGGTGTTCCGCGTGCTCGACGGCACCTCGGCGACCTGGGGCACCCTGGGCGTGCACGACGGCGCCAAGGCCTCGGCCACCAACAACATTGTCAACTTCAACGACCACTACGCCTCCGACGCCTGGAACCTGCTGCCGTTCTCCATCGGCAACATCGCCACCTGGCTGTCGCACCTGCCGACGGCCTACGCCGATGGCCTTGGTCGGGTGCTGGGGTCGTCGTTCTATCAATGGACCAGCCGCGACTCGACCATCGTGGTCAGCAACCTGTCCGATGTCACCCGTGGCTCGACCTGGGTCGAGGACCTCAACCGCAATGCCGAGCCGCACAAGGGCAGCACCTTCATCATCGGCTCCGACCAGAATGACCTGATCCACGGCGGGCGCGGCAATGACTACCTCGAAGGCCGCGCCGGCAACGACACCTTCCGCGACGACGGCGGCTTCAACCTGATCGACGGCGGTGCCGGCCATGACAGCCTGAAGCTGCAGGACGCCCTGGCCAACCTGAGCATCGCCCGGGACGGCGAGGGCACGTTGTACGTGCGCGATGCCCAGGGCGGCATCAGCCTGGTGCGCAATGTCGAGAACCTGGTGAGCAAGGAGTCGAGCCTGCTGATCTTCAGCAAGGAGGTCAGCCACGGGGTCGCGGCGCAGGGTCTGTTCGAGAGCGGCAAGGTCACGCCCTACGCATCCTCGCTCAACGGCACCCAGGCCGGCGACCAGCTGGTGGCGGGCGACCAGGGCCAGTGGTTGTTCGGCCTGGGCGGTGATGATCGGCTGCAGGGCGGCGCTGGCAATGACGTGCTGGTTGGCGGCGCGGGCAACGATGTGCTCATTGGCGGCGGCGGGCGCGACACCTTCCTGTTCAGCGAGCATTTTGGCCAGGACCGGGTGCTGGACTTCACCGGGCAGGACCGGTTGGTGTTCATTGGCGTGGACGGCGGTACGGCGGCGCCGGACTGGCGTGCCCATGCCAGCCAGGTTGGCGACGACCTGGTACTGAAGTTCGGTGGGGACAGCGTGACGCTGGTGGGGATCTCGGCCCAGGGGGTGGGGGATGGGCAGATTGTGATTGCCTGAAGGCACTTCGCGAGCCTGTAGGAGATCGTCTAGCCTTTTGGGCTGCGCTGTCCCCCTGTGGGAGCGGCCTTGTGTCGCGAAAGGGCTGCGTAGCAGCCCCGGGATCTCAGCGTTGACGCAAAGATTGCCGGGGCCGCCTTGCGGCCCTTTCGCGACACAAGGCCGCTCCTACAAGGAGCAGGCCGCCAATCTGATGACTCAGCGCGAGTCGCGAACCATGTCCACATGCGGGATGCCGGCCTCGAGGAACTCCTCGCTGACCACGCGGAACCCCAGGCGCTCGTAGAACGGCGTGGCGTGTACCTGGGCGCTGAGCATCTGCTGCTTGAGGTCGCGGTTCTGCGCCTCGATGATCACCGCGCGCATCAGCGCGTCGCCCACGTTCAGGCCGCGCCAGTCCTTGAGCACCGAGACCCGGCCGATGGTGCCGTCGGGCAGCAGGCGGGCGGTACCGATCGGGTAGTCGCCCTCCATGGCCAGGAAGTGCACGGCGGTCGGGTCTTCTGCGTCGAATTCCAGCTCCGGCGGCACGTGCTGCTCGGCGACGAACACGGCACTGCGGATGCGGTGGATGTCGGCGTTGTCCTTGTGCCAATCGGCCAGTCGAACACTGATCTTATTCATCGGCGAATCCCAGGCTGCCTTGCATGACCAGCTGTTGTACCAGCATCAGGCCGTCTTCGTCCTCCAGCCACTGCCCAAGGTTTTCGCTGTGCAGGGCGTCGGCGGAGCAGATCAGCTTCAGCAGTTCACGCAGTTTGCCCGGCAGCGGGCAGCTGCGACCGCTGGCGAACAGCAGCAGGTCGTCGCCGAACTCCGACCAGGCCAGGCGCGCGCTCGGGTTGCGGATCAGGATGGCGCCCTGGCCGAGGTAGTCGAGCAGCTCCTGCTCGCTCAGCTCCTCGCCGACAACCTGCTCGGGATAACGCGGCTCAGTCATGAACTGGCCGAACCAGGTCAGCAGCAGGTCCTTGTCGGCCATGTGCTTGTCGATCAGCGCCTTGAGGCGGTCGAGGGCATCGTGCTGGATCTGGTGCGGGTCGCTGACCGGCTGGGCGTCGGCGTCGCTGTAGCGCTCTTCATCGGGCAGGAACTGGCCGAGGAAATCGGTGAAATGGGTCAGCACTTCGGCGGCGCTCGGGGCACGGAAGCCCACCGAGTAGGTCAGGCACTCGCTCTCGGCAACGCCGTAGTGGGCTAGGCGCGGCGGCAGGTAGAGCATGTCGCCCGGCTCCAGGGTCCATTCCTCGCTCTGCTCGAAGTCGGCCAGGATGCGCAGGTCGGCGTGGTCGATCAGTGCGCTGTCGCTGTTGCACATCTGCCCGACTTTCCAGTTGCGCGTGCCGTCGCCCTGCAGCAGGAACACGTCGTAGTTGTCGAAGTGCGGGCCGACGCTGCCGCCGGGCGCCGCATAGCTGATCATCACATCGTCGATGCGCCAGCTCGGCAGGAAGCGGAACTCTTCGAGCAGCTCGGCGACTTCCGGCACGAACTGGTCAACCGCCTGCACCAGCAGGGTCCAGTCGCGCTCGGGCAGGTCGGCGAAAGCGTCCTCGGCAAACGGGCCGCGGCGCAGCTCCCACGGGCGCTCGCCGTGCTCGAGCACCAGGCGCGACTCGACTTCTTCTTCCAGGGCCAGGCCGGCCAGCTCGTCGGCGTCGATGGGGCTGACGAAGTCGGGGAAGGCCTGGCGCACCAGCAGCGGCTTCTTCTGCCAGTAGTCGCGCAGGAATTCACGGGCCGTGAGGCCGCCCAACAGTTGCAGTGGAGTATCAGAATTCATGTTCAACCTATTGAAAAAACTTAGTTTTCGTACGGGAATAAAAACGCCCGGCTAGGCCGGGCGTTAAGCGCGGAGCGCAGGTCAGATGCGTTTGGCCTGGGCTACCGCGTTGCCGATGTAGGTGGCAGGAGTCAGTTGCTTGAGCTCGGCCTTGGCTTCGGCCGGCATGTCCAGGCCGTCGATGAAGGTCAGCAGCGCTTCAGGGGTGATGCCCTTGCCACGGGTCAGCTCCTTGAGCTTCTCGTAGGGGTTCTCGATGTTGAAGCGGCGCATCACGGTCTGGATCGGCTCGGCCAGGACTTCCCAGCAAGCGTCCAGGTCGGCGGCGATGCGGGCGGCGTTGACTTCCAGCTTGCCGATGCCTTTGAGGCTGGCTTCGTAGGCGATGACGCTGTGGGCGAAGCCCACGCCCAGGTTGCGCAGCACGGTGGAGTCGGTCAGGTCGCGCTGCCAGCGCGAGATCGGCAGCTTGCTGGCCAGGTGCTGGAACAGCGCGTTGGCGATCCCCAGGTTGCCTTCGGAGTTCTCGAAGTCGATCGGGTTGACCTTGTGCGGCATGGTCGAGGAGCCGATTTCGCCGGCGACGGTCTTCTGCTTGAAGTAGCCCAGCGAGATGTAGCCCCAGACGTCACGGTCGAAGTCGATGAGGATGGTGTTGAAGCGGGCGATGGCGTCGAACAGCTCGGCGATGTAGTCGTGCGGCTCGATCTGGGTGGTGTAGGGGTTGAACACCAGGCCCAGCTCGTCCTCGATAAAGGCGCGGGCGTTGGCTTCCCAGTCGATCTGCGAGTAGGCCGACAGGTGGGCGTTGTAGTTGCCCACGGCGCCGTTGATCTTGCCCAGCAGCGGCACGGCGGCCACCTGGGCGATCTGGCGCTCCAGGCGGTAGACGACGTTGGCCAGCTCTTTGCCCAGGGTGGTCGGCGAGGCCGGCTGACCGTGGGTGCGCGACAGCATCGGCACGTCGGCGTGGGCGTGGGCCAGGGCGCGGATGGATTCGGCGATCTGGCGCATCAGCGGCAGCAGCACGTCGTCACGGCCGGCGCGCAGCATCAGGGCGTGGGACAGGTTGTTGATGTCCTCGCTGGTGCAGGCGAAGTGGATGAACTCGCTGACCTTGGCCAGCTCAGGCAGTTGAGCCGCTTGCTCTTTGAGCAGGTACTCGATGGCCTTGACGTCGTGGTTGGTGGTGCGCTCGATTTCCTTGACGCGTTCGGCGTGCTCGAGCTTGAAATCGGTGGCCAGGCTGTCCAGCACGGCGTTGGCTTCGGCGGAGAACGCCGGCACTTCGCCGATCTGCGGGTGGGCGGCCAGGCGCTGCAGCCAGCGTACTTCGACCAGGGCGCGGAAACGGATCAGGCCGAATTCGCTGAAGATGGGGCGCAGGGCCTGGGTTTTGCCGGCATAACGGCCGTCTACAGGGGAAACCGCAGTGAGCGAGGAGAGCTGCATGGGGTGTTCTCGGACAGTCAGGCTTTTGGAAGGGCGCATATCATACATGAAAATCGCGCCCGAGTCGGGTGGCTGACCAAAGGTCGGGCCTATCAAAAATGTTGCGATCCCCTGTAGGAGCGGCCTTGTGTCGCGAAAGGGCTGCGCAGCAGTCCCGGCAATCTTGAGTCAGGCTCGAGATCCTGGGGCCGCGCTGCGGCCCTTTCGTGACACAAGGCCGCTCCTACAGGTACTGCGTCAATCGTTGGTACGCATCATCCCGTACAGTTCATTGAGCAACTTGCGGCGGCTGAACACCAGCTGCCAGCGGTGTCCGCCCAGCTGGCGCCACAGGCGCGCGGCGCGGATGCCGGCCAGCAGCAGGGCGCGGATCTTCGAGGCGTTGCTGGCCTGCTGCAGGAAACGCATGTCGCCGTGCACCTGGATGCGCTGGCGCAGGGTGCTCAGGGTGTCCTGGTACAAGGCTCCGCTGGAAGCGATGACGTTTTCGTGAACCAGGCCGAAATGCTCGGCCTGGGACTGGATCTGCGGCAGGCGGTTGCCGATGGTGTCGAGCATGTCGCCACGCTTGTTCAGCTGGCGCTCCAGGCCCAGCATCGACAGGGCGTAGCGCAGCGGTTCGCGCTGCAGGCTGCTGGGGTCGCGCTCCAGGGCGCCGACCAGCGCGCGGTAGCCGTCGCGCAGGTTGAGGTCGTCGCCGCCGAACACCTCCAGGGTGTCCTTCGGGTCGCGCACCAGCAGACTGCCGAGCATGCAACCGATGTTGGCTTCGCTGGCCTGGCCGGTACGGGCAATGCGGTCGACCAGCACCGCGGCCTGGAACACGCCGCCCAGGGCGACCAACTGCTCCTGAAGGTTGTTCATCGACGCGGGCTCCACGGCTCGGCGATCTCGATCACGCCGCCGCCCAGGCATACCTCGCCGTCATAGAACACCACCGACTGGCCCGGGGTGACGGCGCGCTGCGGCTCGTCGAACACGGCGCGGTAGCCGCTCTCGGTGCGTTCCAGGGTGCACTGCTGGTCGCCCTGGCGGTAGCGCACCTTGGCGGTCAGGCGGCGTGGGCTGGACAGGTCGACCGGGTTGACCCAGAAGATCTCCGAAGCCAGCAGGGCGCGGGAGAACAGCCACGGGTGCTCGTTGCCCTGGCCGACCACCAGTACGTTGCGTGCGAGGTCTTTTTCCAGCACGTACCACGGCTCGTCGCCGGCGTCCTTCAGGCCGCCGATGCCCAGGCCCTGGCGCTGGCCGATGGTGTGGTACATCAGACCATGGTGCTGGCCGATCACTTCACCCTCGGTGGTCTGGATCTCGCCGGGCTGGGCCGGCAGGTACTGCTTGAGAAAATCGCTGAAGCGGCGCTCACCGATGAAGCAGATGCCGGTGGAGTCCTTCTTCTTGGCGGTGGCCAGGCCGTGTTTTTCGGCGATGGCCCGTACCTCGGGCTTTTCCAGTTCGCCGACCGGGAACAGGGTACGGGCGATTTCCTTGCCGCCCACGGCGTGCAGGAAGTAGCTCTGGTCCTTGTTCGGGTCCAGGCCCTTGAGCAGCTCGGTCAGCTCGCCTGTGTCGCGGCGGCGCACGTAGTGGCCGGTGGCGATCAGGTCGGCGCCCAGGGACAGGGCGTAGTCGAGGAACGCCTTGAACTTGATCTCGCGGTTGCAGAGGATGTCCGGGTTGGGCGTGCGGCCTGCCTTGTACTCTTCGAGGAAGTGCTCGAACACGTTGTCCCAGTATTCGGCGGCGAAGTTGGCGGTGTGCAGCTTGATGCCGATGCGGTCGCACACGGCCTGGGCGTCGGCCAGGTCTTCGCGGGCGGTGCAGTATTCGGTGCCGTCGTCCTCTTCCCAGTTCTTCATGAACAGACCTTCCACCTGGTAGCCCTGCTCGATGAGCAGAAGGGCGGAGACGGAAGAGTCCACGCCGCCGGACATGCCGACGATGACGCGGGTCTTGGCGGGGTCTTTGAGTGCTGGGCTGGTCATGGCTACCGGTGTGTATCAGAGGGGAAAAACGCCGATTCTATCAAACCCGCGGGCTGGCGTCAGTCGCGCAGCAGCTCGAGGCTGTGCAGTGGGCCTGCCAGGTAATCGTCGAGGCAGCGCGGTACCAGCTCGCTGCGCCAGCGCGACGGCTCGGCCAGCAGCTCGTCGCGGGTCAGCCACACGGCGCGGACGATGTCGCTGTCCAGCGCCAGGTCCTGGTGATGGCGCAGCGGGCGGGCGGCGAAGCAGATGCGCTGGTAGGTGACGCCGTTGCTCGGGGCGGTATAGAGGTAGATGCCGACCACACCGGTGAGTTCGACTTCCCAGGCGGTTTCCTCGAGGGTTTCGCGCAGGGCGGCCTGGGCGATGGTTTCGTTGGCTTCGAGGTGGCCGGCGGGCTGGTTGAATACGTGCTGGCCGGCCTTGAACTCCTCGACGAAGAGGAATTTGCCGTCGTGTTCGACGATGGTGGCGACGGTGATGTGGGGTTGCCAGGTCATGTGCGATTCCTATGGTAGGCGCGGGCCTTGTAGGAGCGGCCTTGTGCCGCGAATGGGCTGCGAAGCGGCCCCGGATTTTCAGCTTCGCAACAAACATTGCCGGGGCCGCCTTGCGGCCCATTCGCGGCACAAGGCCGCTCCTACAAGGGACCGTTTCTGCGCTGCAGAAAGCACAAACCCCGGTGCGTGGCCGGGGTTTGTGCTGTTACGTCAAGCGAACCTTACAGTGCGGCGATGGCGCTGTTCAGGGTCTGGCTCGGGCGCATCACCTTGGCGGTCAGCTCGGCATCCGGGGCGTAGTAGCCACCGATGTCGGCCGGCTTGCCCTGGACGGCGTTGAGCTCGGCGACGATGGTCGCTTCGTTCTCGCTCAGGGTCTTGGCCAGCGGGGCGAAGCGCGCCTGCAGGGCGGCGTCGTCGCTCTGGGCGGCCAGCGCTTCTGCCCAGTACAGGGTCAGGTAGAAGTGGCTGCCACGGTTGTCGATACCGCCGACCTTGCGCGAAGGCGACTTGTTGGTGTCGAGGAACTTGCCGGTGGCCTGGTCCAGGGTGTTGGCCAGGACCTTGGCGCGCGGGTTGTCGTAGGTGTTGCCCAGGTGCTCCAGGGAAGCGGCCAGGGCCAGGAACTCACCCAGCGAGTCCCAGCGCAGGAAGTTCTCTTCGACCAGTTGCTGCACGTGCTTCGGTGCCGAACCGCCGGCGCCGGTCTCGAACAGGCCACCGCCGTTCATCAGCGGCACGATCGACAGCATCTTGGCGCTGGTGCCCAGCTCCATGATCGGGAACAGGTCGGTCAGGTAGTCGCGCAGCACGTTGCCGGTCACCGAGATGGTGTCCTTGCCTTCGCGGATGCGGGCCAGGGAGAACTTGATGGCGTCGACCGGGGCCAGGATGCGGATGTCCAGGCCGGAGGTGTCGTGATCCTTCAGGTACTGTTGCACCTTCTCGATCATCACGCCGTCGTGGGCGCGGGCCGGGTCCAGCCAGAACACCGCCGGGGTGTTGCTCAGGCGGGCGCGGTTGACGGCCAGCTTGACCCAGTCCTGGATCGGCGCGTCCTTGGTCTGGCACATGCGGAAGATGTCACCAGCTTCGACGTTCTGCTCCAGCACGACCTTGCCCTTGCCATCGACCACGCGCACGATGCCGTCGGCCTTGATCTGGAAGGTCTTGTCGTGGGAGCCGTACTCTTCGGCTTTCTGCGCCATCAGGCCGACGTTTGGCACGCTGCCCATGGTGGTCGGGTCGAAGGCGCCGTTGGCCTTGCAGTCTTCGATGGTGGCCTGGTAGATGCCGGCGTAGCAGCGGTCCGGGATGATCGCCTTGGCGTCCTGCAGTTCACCGGCGGTGTTCCACATCTTGCCCGAGTCGCGGATCATCGCAGGCATCGAGGCGTCGACGATGACGTCGCTCGGTACGTGCAGGTTGGTGATGCCCTTGTCCGAGTTGACCATGGCCAGGGCCGGGCGAACGGCGTACAGGGCCTGGATGTCGGCTTCGATCTCGGCTTGCTTTTCAGCAGGCAGATCCTTGATGCGGGCGTACAGGTCGCCGATGCCGTTGTTGGCGTTGAAGCCCACCTGGCCGAGTGCTGCTGCGTGCTTGGCCAGCACGTCGTTGTAGAACTCTTCGACGATCACGCCGAACATGATCGGGTCGGAGACCTTCATCATGGTGGCTTTCAGGTGCACCGACAGCAGCACGCCGGAGGCCTTGGCATCGGCGATCTGCTCGGCGATGAAGGCTTTCAGGGCCTTGCGGCTCAGGGTGGCGCAGTCGATGACTTCGGCGGCCTTGACGGCGGTTTTTTCTTTCAGAACGGTGGTGGCGCCGTCCTTGCCGACCAGCTCGATGCGCAGGCTGTCGTCAGCCTCGATCAGCGCGGCTTTTTCGCTGCCGTAGAAGTCGCCCTGGGTCATGTGGGCAACGTGCGACTTGGAGTCGGCGGCCCAGGCGCCCATCTTGTGCGGGTGCTTGCGGGCGTAGTTCTTGACCGACAGCGGGGCGCGGCGGTCGGAGTTACCTTCGCGCAGGACCGGGTTCACGGCGCTGCCCTTGATGCGGTCGTAGCGGGCGCGGGATTCTTTTTCCTCGGCGCTGGCCGGCTCGTCGGCGTAGTCAGGGATGTTGAAGCCCTTGGCTTGCAGCTCCTTGATCGCGGCCTTCAGCTGTGGAACCGAGGCGGAGATGTTCGGCAGCTTGATGATGTTGGCTTCCGGGGTGGTAGCCAGTTGGCCCAGTTCCGCCAGGTGATCGCCTACCTGCTTCTCGGCGCCCAGTTGCTCCGGGAAGGCGGCGAGGATACGGCCGGCCAGGGAGATGTCGCGGGTTTCGACGGCGATATCGGCCGAAGCGGTGAAGGCCTCGACGATCGGCAGCAGCGAGTAGGTGGCGAGGGCGGGGGCTTCGTCGGTGAAGGTGTAGATGATCTTGGAACGGGTGGGCATGCGGGTTAACTCTCTATGTGCTGAGCGTACTCGAGTCTCGAGGTGCGCAGGGTAGGCGCTTCGCCCTGGCGACGCCATGAGCGGAAAGTCGAGAGGCTGCGAGCGGTGATGGTGGATGCATCAGTCGAGCGTCAAGTGCTGGGCCGCGGTAACAACCCAGGCTTTGCGGTCATTCATGACCAAGGGCGAGCCGCATTTTCCTAGGGTTCGCCCCGATGACCCTATGGTCGCGCCGGAGTATATCAAACCCTTTGGGCTATTCAGCAAGGCGAAGTGGTATCAGCGCGTTTATAAGACCAAAGACGTAGGAGCAATGTGGCGTGTTGCCGCAGGCTGCCAGGGGGATTTTCCAGTCCTTTTTCGGCTGTCGTGGCAGCGAGCTTGCAGGTCGGCAGATGTGGTTTAGGCTCAGTGGATCGCACGATTTCCAATCACACCAGGAAAAGCGGAGTAGTGCAGCATGGGATACCAGAAAATCAAGGTTCCGTCTGATGGTGCCAAGATCACCGTCAATGCAGACCATTCGCTCAATGTTCCCGACAACCCCATCATTCCCTACATCGAAGGCGACGGCATTGGCGTGGACGTCTCGCCGGTGATGATCAAGGTGGTCGACGCCGCCGTGCAGAAAGCCTACGGCGGCAAGCGCAAGATCGCCTGGATGGAGGTGTACGCCGGCGAGAAGGCCACCCAGGTCTACGACCAGGACACCTGGCTGCCCCAGGAAACCCTGGATGCGGTGCGCGACTATGTGGTGTCGATCAAGGGGCCGCTGACCACCCCGGTCGGCGGCGGCATTCGCTCGCTCAACGTGGCCCTGCGCCAGCAGCTCGACCTTTATGTGTGCCTGCGCCCGGTGGTCTGGTTCCAGGGCGTGCCAAGCCCGGTGAAAAAGCCGGGTGACGTTGATATGGTGATCTTCCGCGAGAACTCCGAGGACATCTATGCCGGCATCGAGTGGAAGGCCGGTTCGCCCGAGGCGAACAAGGTGATCAAGTTCCTCAAGG
Source organism: Pseudomonas carassii (assembly GCF_036324045.1). NCBI lineage: Bacteria > Pseudomonadati > Pseudomonadota > Gammaproteobacteria > Pseudomonadales > Pseudomonadaceae > Pseudomonas > Pseudomonas carassii. The sequence continues at coordinate 16,600 of NZ_JAZDCT010000017.1, forward strand.
AGGAAATGGGCGTCACCAAGATCCGCTTCGACCAGGACTGCGGCATCGGCGTCAAGCCGGTCTCGAAGGAGGGCACCAAGCGCCTGGTGCGCAAGGCCCTGCAGTATGTGGTGGACAACGACCGCAAGTCGCTGACCCTGGTGCACAAGGGCAACATCATGAAGTTCACCGAAGGGGCCTTCAAGGACTGGGGCTACGAGGTGGCGTGCGACGAGTTCGGCGCCGAGCTGCTCGATGGCGGCCCGTGGATGAAGTTCAGGAATCCGAAGACCGGTCGCGAGGTGATCGTCAAGGATGCCATCGCCGACGCCATGCTCCAGCAGATCCTCCTGCGTCCGGCCGAGTACGATGTGATCGCCACCCTCAACCTCAACGGCGACTACCTGTCCGACGCCCTGGCGGCGGAAGTGGGCGGTATCGGCATCGCGCCGGGCGCCAACCTGTCGGACACCGTGGCCATGTTCGAGGCCACCCACGGTACCGCGCCGAAGTACGCCGGCAAGGACCAGGTCAACCCGGGCTCGGTGATCCTCTCGGCCGAGATGATGCTGCGGCACATGGGCTGGACCGAGGCGGCCGACCTGATCATCAAGGGCACCAATGGCGCCATCGCGGCCAAGACCGTGACCTACGACTTCGAGCGCCTGATGGAGGGCGCGACGCTGGTGAGTAGCTCGGGGTTCGGTGAGGCGCTGATCAAGCACATGTAAGTGGAGCAAAAAACCGGTCGCCTCTTTTATTAAAGGGGCGACCGGTTTTTTCGTTTACCGGCTGACAGGACAGGGATCAGACTTCGACGGTATTGCCCGGGTTTGTCGCGCTGGCCTGGACGTTGCTGGTGGCGCTTCTGATGTCGGTCGCGTGCAGCCCTTTGGGGCCCTGGATGATCTCGAAGTTCACGGCCTGGCCGGCTTTCAGCGTCTTGTAACCGTCCATCTGGATCGCTGAATAGTGGGCGAACAGATCATCGGTCTTGCCGTCCTCGTTGATGAATCCGTAGCCCTTGGCATTGTTGAACCACTTGACTTTACCGCTTGCCATCCCTATGTCCCTCTGCAAAGGACTCCATCACTGGAGTATCATCCACTTCATCCGCATACGAACCTTGCGAGAAAATCTGGTTGACTGCGCGGATCTTTATCGACCACGGTGGGTTCTTATTGGTTGTAACACCGTTTTGCCGATAGTCAAGGTCAGCCGGCGCCCGCGCCGGGAGTGGCCTGCGCGGTCAACCCACAACGTTAACCTGTCGATCATGATGAAATTCTTTCCATGCATGTACTCAGTGAGATTCGACTAACATTCAATCAGGATCGCCCCCAGTCGCATGAGGACGGGCATGAGGACGATGGCGCGGGCCTTGCCGTCCAGGAGGCCAAGCCAATCCTGCAGGCGCCACCGATGTACAAGGTGGTTTTGTTCAACGATGACTACACGCCAATGGATTTCGTCGTCGAAGTGCTCGAGACGTTCTTCAATCTGAACCGCGAGCTGGCAACGAAGATCATGCTGACCGTCCATACCGAAGGGCGGGCAGTATGCGGATTGTTTACCCGTGACATCGCCGAGACAAAGGCCATGCAGGTCAACCAATACGCCAGGGAAAGCCAGCATCCGCTACTCTGTGAAATCGAGAAGGACGGTTAATCGCCGACCACTTGGGTATGAGGTGAAGCTATGTTAAACCGCGAGCTCGAAGTCACCCTCAATCTGGCCTTCAAGGAGGCTCGTTCGAAGCGTCATGAGTTCATGACCGTCGAACATCTGCTGCTGGCACTCCTTGACAATGAGGCTGCCGCGACCGTTCTGCGCGCCTGTGGCGCCAATCTCGACAAACTCAAGCACGACCTGCAGGAGTTCATCGATTCGACCACCCCGCTGATCCCCGTGCATGACGAGGACCGCGAGACGCAACCGACCCTGGGCTTCCAGCGTGTGCTGCAGCGTGCCGTGTTCCACGTGCAGAGCTCCGGCAAGCGCGAAGTGACCGGCGCCAACGTGTTGGTGGCGATCTTCAGCGAACAGGAAAGCCAGGCGGTGTTTCTGCTCAAGCAGCAGAGCGTGGCGCGCATCGACGTCGTCAACTACATCGCCCATGGCATCAGCAAGGTGCCGGGCCACGGTTCGCACAACGAAAGCGAGCAGGATATGCAGGACGAGGAGGGCGGCGAAGCGTCGTCTTCCAGCAACCCGCTGGACGCCTATGCCAGCAACCTGAACGAACTGGCCCGGGCCGGGCGCATCGACCCGCTGGTCGGGCGCGAGCAGGAGGTTGAGCGCGTGGCGCAGATCCTCGCCCGTCGGCGCAAGAACAACCCGCTGCTGGTCGGCGAGGCTGGCGTGGGCAAGACTGCCATCGCCGAAGGCCTGGCCAAGCGCATCGTCGACGGCCAGGTCCCCGACCTGCTGGCGCAGAGCGTGGTCTACTCCCTCGACCTCGGCGCGCTGCTGGCCGGTACCAAGTACCGCGGCGACTTCGAGAAGCGCTTCAAGGCGCTGCTCGGCGAGCTGCGCAAGCGCCCGCAGGCGATCCTGTTCATCGACGAGATCCACACCATCATCGGTGCCGGCGCGGCCTCCGGTGGCGTGATGGATGCATCCAACCTGCTCAAGCCGCTGCTGTCGTCCGGTGAGATCCGTTGCATCGGCTCCACCACCTTCCAGGAATTTCGCGGCATCTTCGAGAAGGATCGCGCCCTGGCGCGGCGCTTCCAGAAGGTCGACGTCACCGAGCCGTCGGTGGAGGACACCGTGGGCATCCTGCGCGGGCTCAAGGGCCGTTTCGAGAGCCACCACAACATCGAGTACAGCGACGAGGCCCTGCGCGCCGCCGCCGAACTGGCCTCGCGCTACATCAATGACCGGCATATGCCGGACAAGGCCATCGACGTGATCGATGAGGCTGGCGCCTACCAGCGCCTGCAGCCGGAAGCCAGCCGGGTCAAGCGCATCGACGTGCCGCAGGTCGAGGACATCGTCGCCAAGATCGCGCGGATTCCGCCGAAGCACGTCACCAGCTCCGACAAGGAGCTGCTGCGCAACCTCGAACGTGACCTGAAACTGACCGTGTTCGGCCAGGATGCGGCGATCGACTCGCTGGCCACCGCCATCAAGCTGTCCCGTGCCGGCCTCAAGGCGCCGGACAAGCCGGTCGGCTCGTTCCTGTTCGCCGGCCCCACTGGCGTGGGTAAGACCGAGGCCGCCCGTCAGCTGGCCAAGGCCCTGGGCGTGGAGCTGGTGCGCTTCGACATGTCCGAGTACATGGAGCGGCACACCGTGTCGCGTCTGATCGGTGCGCCGCCCGGCTATGTCGGGTTCGACCAGGGCGGTCTGCTGACCGAGGCCATCACCAAGCAACCGCACTGTGTGCTGCTGCTCGACGAGATCGAGAAGGCCCACCCGGAAGTCTTCAACCTGCTGCTGCAGGTGATGGACCACGGGACCCTGACCGACAACAACGGGCGCAAGGCGGACTTCCGCAACGTGATCCTGATCATGACCACCAACGCCGGCGCCGAAACCGCCGCGCGGGCCTCGATCGGCTTCACCCACCAGGACCACTCGTCCGATGCGATGGAGGTCATCCGCAAGAGCTTCACGCCGGAGTTCCGCAACCGCCTCGACACCATCATCCAGTTCGGCCGCCTGTCCCACGAGACGATCAAGAGCATCGTCGACAAGTTCCTCATCGAACTGCAGGCGCAGCTGGAAGACAAGCGTGTGCTGCTGGAGGTCACCGACGCCGCCCGCGGCTGGCTGGCGGCCTCGGGCTATGACGTGCAGATGGGTGCGCGGCCGATGGCGCGGCTGATCCAGGACAAGATCAAGCGGCCGCTGGCCGAGGAGATCCTGTTCGGCGAGCTGGCCGAGCACGGTGGCGTGGTGCACATCGATCTGCGCGATGGCGAGCTGGTGTTCGACTACGAGACCACGGCTGAAGTCGCGTAAGGGTGGGGCCGCCCAGCGGCCCCGCTTTATGAGGACCCACAAAAAAGCCCGGCACATTGGCCGGGCTTTTTCATGGCTGGAGCTTAGCGCGCACGGTAGGTGATGCGGCCCTTGCTCAGGTCGTACGGCGTCAGTTCAACGCGGACCTTGTCGCCAGTGAGAATACGGATGTAGTTCTTGCGCATCTTGCCAGAGATATGCGCGGTAACGACGTGCCCGTTTTCCAACTCCACGCGGAACATGGTGTTGGGCAGGGTGTCGACGACAGTGCCTTCCATTTCGAAGCTGTCTTCTTTCGACATGCAGTAAAGCCCTCGGTATCCAGTGATGGCCCGACGCACGACTGCACCGGGCAAAAAAAGTGGCGTGGATTATGCCCGAAATTTGTGTTTCAAGCCAATGCCTTTCAGTTGAGGGTGACCCAGCGCTGGTTGATCAGCAGTTCGATGGGGCGATACTGGGTCTTGTAGTTCATCTTCTTGCAGTTCTTGATCCAGTAGCCGAGGTACACCGCCTCGAGGTCCTGGCGCAGGGCCTCGGTGATCTGCCAGAGGATGGCATAGCGCCCCAGGCTGCGACGCTCCTCGTCGGGCTCGTAGAAGGTGTACACCGCCGACAGGCCGTTGGGCAGCAGGTCGCACACCGCCACGGCCAGCAGCCGGCCCTCCAGGCGGAACTCGTAGAACCAGCAGAACGGCAGGTCGCGGACCAGAAAGGTGGAGAACTGGTCGCGGCTGGGCGGGTACATGTCGCCGTCGGCGTGGCGCTGCTCGATATAGCGCCGGTACAGGTCGAAGTACTCTTCCTTGAAGGACGGGCGGGCGGCAGTGACGGTCAGGTCGGCGTTGCGCTTGAGGATTCGGCGCTGCTGGCGGTTGGGAATGAAGCGCGCCGCCGGGATGCGCGCCGGCACGCAGGCGTTGCATTGCTGGCAATGCGGGCGATAGAGGTGGTCGCCGCTGCGGCGAAAGCCCATTTCCGACAGGTCGGCATAGACGTGCACATCCATCGGCTGGCTCGGGTCGAGAAACAGCGTGGTCGCCTGCTCATCCGGCAGGTAGCTGCAGGAGTGGGGTTGAGTGGCATAGAACTTCAACCGCGCCAGCTCTGTCATGATCAACCCCTTAGGTGAGACGTTGTCTCTAAGTGTAAGCCAGCTCCGGGAACTCGCCTAGGCAACCCAGCTGGCGCCGCTGGGCTGGTCCAGGTGTCGCGCCAGGTGGCTGGCGAAGTCGGCCCGGCTGATGGCGCGGGCACCCAGGCTGTGCAGGTGTTCGGTCGGCATCTGGCAGTCGATCAGCACGAAGCCGGCCTGCCTGAGGTGGTCGACCAGGGTCACGAAGCCCACCTTGGAGGCGTTGTCGGCGCGGCTGAACATCGATTCACCGAAGAACAGTCGGCCCATGGCCAGGCCGTACAGGCCGCCGACCAGCTCGCCGTCACGGCGCACCTCCACCGAATGGGCGATGCCGCGGCGGTGCAGCTCGCAGTAGGCGGCACGCATGTTGTCGGTGATCCAGGTGCCGTCGGCATAGTCCCGTGGCGCGGCGCAGGCGGCGATCACCGCCGCGAAGTCGCTGTCGAAGCTCACCTGGTAGCGGCCCTGGCGGATCAGCTTGGCCAGCGAGCGCGAAACGTGCAGTTCGTCCGGGAACAACACGGTGCGTGGGTCGGGCGACCACCAGAGGATCGGCTGGCCGTCCTGGTACCAGGGAAAACAGCCATGGCGATAGGCCGCGACCAGCCGGTCTGGGGTCAGGTCGCCGCCGGCGGCGAGCAGGCCGTTGGGGTCGTGCAGGGCCTTTTCCAGGGGCGGGAAGGTCAGCGAGTCGCGGGTAAGCCAGGTGAGCATGGGGTTCTTGAGCGGCGGGGGAGGGGAGAGGGCAGCATGGCGTGGCTTGCAAATGAGGTCAACGCCTTGCGCGATCCCTGTAGGAGCGGCCTTGCGTCGCGATGGGCTGCGCAGCAGCCCCAGGATTGCGGCATTATGCTGAATTGTTGGGGCTGCTGCGCAACCCATCGCGACACAAGGCCGCTCCCACAGGCTTTCCATACAGGTCTAGAAATTGCGTCCGGCTTCGGCGGCCCCAGGCACCATCTGGCGCTTTTGCTGTCACACCTGTGCAAAAACACAGCATAAGCCTTTGTCACAAAAGAAAATGCATGCTCAAATTGCATCTATATGAAAGTAGCCCCCGTTCACGCCCCACACGGCGTGCCGCCATGGCGGCTGGCGGGCAGTAATGTTAAAAGTAGTGGTTCATTGGCCAGTGACCGGCCAATCACTATTGGACGCGCAGCACGCGCAGGAATAGACGCGTTTTGAAGAAATCCACCGCAACTCCAGCCCCCTTGCCAGTGCCTCTGTGGCGGCAACAGCTGCACTACCGCCTGAAGGAAGGTGCGCTGATCGCCGTCGGTGCGCTGTGCCTGTACCTGTGGATGGCATTGGTCACCTACGACACCGCCGATCCGGGCTTCAGCCACACCAGCAACGCCGAGCAGGTGCAGAACGCCGCCGGCCGCGCCGGGGCCTACTTCGCCGACATCCTGTTCATGGTGCTCGGCTATTTCGCCTATATCTTCCCGCTGCTGCTGGCGATCAAGACCTGGCAGATCTTTCGCGAGCGTCACCAGCCCTGGCAGTGGAGCGGCTGGCTGTTCTCCTGGCGCCTGATCGGCCTGGTGTTCCTGGTGCTGTCGGGCGCGGCGCTGGCGCATATTCACTTCCACCCGCCGGCGAGCATGCCGTTTTCCGCCGGTGGCGCCCTGGGCGAAAGCCTCGGCGATCTGGCGCGCAACCTGCTGAACGTGCAGGGCAGCACGCTGATGTTCATCGCCCTGTTCCTGTTCGGCCTGACCGTGTTCACCGACCTGTCATGGTTCAAGGTGATGGACCTCACCGGCAAGATCACCCTCGACCTGTTCGAACTGGTGCAGGGCGCCGCCAACCGCTGGTGGGAGGCGCGCAACGAACGCAAGCGCCTGGAAGCCCAACTGCGTGAAGTCGACGACCCGGTCTTCGACCTGGGCGGCAAAGGCGACAAGCGCGAGCCTGCCAAGCCGCAGCCGCGTGAACGCGCCGAGCCAGTGGTGATGCGCGAAGAGCCGCCGGCCCGCCCGGTCGCGCCGCGTGAAACCGTGGTAGCTCGCCCGCAGCCTGCCGCCCCGGTGATCATCCCGCCAACCGCGGACAAGGCGCCGGAACCGAGCAAGCGGGTCATGAAGGAAAAACAAGCACCGCTGTTCATCGACAGCGCTGTGGAAGGCACCTTGCCGTCGATTTCCATCCTTGACCCGGCCGAGCAGAAAAAGATCGAGTACTCGCCGGAGTCCCTGGCCGGCGTCGGCCAGTTGCTGGAGATCAAGCTCAAGGAATTCGGGGTGGAAGTCTCGGTCGACTCGATCCACCCGGGCCCGGTGATCACCCGCTACGAGATCCAGCCGGCCGCGGGCGTCAAGGTCAGCCGCATTGCTAACCTGGCCAAGGACCTGGCGCGTTCGCTGGCGGTGACCAGCGTGCGCGTGGTCGAGGTCATTCCCGGCAAAACCACCGTGGGTATCGAGATCCCCAACGAGAACCGCCAGATGGTGCGCTTCTCCGAGGTGCTGTCGTCGCCGCAGTTCGACGAGAACAAGTCGCCGGTCACCCTGGCCCTGGGTCACGACATCGGCGGCAAGCCGGTGATCACCGACTTGGCCAAGATGCCGCACCTGCTGGTGGCCGGTACCACCGGTTCTGGTAAATCGGTGGGTGTGAACGCGATGATCCTGTCGATCCTGTTCAAGTCGGGCCCGGAAGACGCGCGGCTGATCATGATCGACCCGAAGATGCTCGAACTGTCGATCTACGAAGGCATCCCGCACCTGCTGTGCCCGGTGGTCACCGACATGAAGGACGCCGCCAACGCCCTGCGCTGGAGCGTCGCCGAGATGGAGCGCCGCTACAAGCTGATGGCGGCCATGGGCGTGCGCAACCTGGCGGGCTTCAACCGCAAGATCAAGGACGCCCAGGAAGCCGGCGAGATCATCCACGACCCGCTGTACCGTCGCGAGAGCATGGACGACGAGCCGCCAGCGCTGAACACCCTGCCGACCATCGTGGTGGTGGTCGACGAATTCGCCGACATGATGATGATCGTCGGCAAGAAGGTCGAAGAGCTGATCGCCCGTATCGCCCAGAAGGCCCGTGCCGCCGGTATCCACCTGATCCTGGCCACCCAGCGCCCGTCGGTGGACGTGATCACCGGCCTGATCAAGGCCAACATCCCGACCCGCATGGCGTTCCAGGTGTCGAGCAAGATCGACTCGCGGACCATCATCGACCAGGGCGGCGCCGAACAGCTGCTCGGCCACGGTGACATGCTCTACATGCCGCCGGGCACCAGCCTGCCGATCCGCGTGCATGGCGCGTTCGTTTCCGACGACGAGGTGCATCGCACGGTCGAGGCCTGGAAGCTACGCGGCGCGCCGGACTACAACGATGACATCCTCAACGGCGTCGAAGAGGCCGGCAGCGGCTTCGACGGTGGCGGTGGTGGCGGCGGCGATGGCGACGACCCGGAAGCCGACGCGCTCTACGACGAAGCCGTGCAGTTCGTGCTGGAAAGCCGCCGGGCGTCGATCTCGGCGGTGCAGCGCAAGCTCAAGATCGGCTACAACCGCGCCGCGCGGATGATCGAGTCGATGGAAATGGCCGGCGTGGTCACGCCGATGAACAGCAACGGCTCGCGGGAAGTGATTGCCCCGGGCGGCCCGCGCGACTGATGAACAATCTGCCGGGCGCCATTGACGGCGTCCGGCCCCTTCACTGTGCAATGAGGATTTCCATGCGCGCGATTCGCATGCTGTTGGTTTCTGCCCTGGCTACGGCCAGCCTGTCGGCCCAGGCCGGCGAACAGGACGTCCAGCGCCTGACGCAATTGCTGGAAAAGTCGCAGACCATCGAAGCCAATTTCTCCCAGCTGACCCTGGATGCCGGCGGCACCAGCTTGCAGGAGACCAACGGCAAGATGACCGTCAAGCGCCCGGGCCTGTTCTACTGGCACACCGATGCGCCGCAGGAGCAGGTAGTGGTGTCCGACGGCAAGAACGTCACCCTGTGGGACCCGGACCTCGAGCAGGCGACCATCAAGAAGCTCGACGTGCGCCTGAACCAGACCCCGGCGCTGCTGCTGTCCGGCGATGTGTCGAAGATCAGCCAGAGCTTCGACATCACCTCCAAGGAGCAGGGCGAAGTGATGGACTTCACCTTGAAGCCCAAGACCAAGGACACCCTGTTCGACTCGTTGCGCGTGTCGTTCCGCAGGGGCCTGATCAATGACATGCAGCTGATCGACAGCGTCGGCCAGCGCACCAACATCCTGTTCAATGGCGTCAAGGCCAACCAGGCGGTGCCGGACAGCAAGTTCCAGTTCGACATCCCCAAGGGCGCTGACGTCATCAAGGAGTAAGCGGAGCCTGTGATGGACCTGTTTCGAAGCGAACCCGTCGCCCAGCCCCTGGCCGCCCGCCTGCGTCCGTCCAACCTGGACGAGTACGTCGGCCAGGAGCACCTGCTGGCGCGTGGCAAGCCGCTGCGCGAGGCGCTGGAGCAGGGTGCGCTGCACTCGATGATCTTCTGGGGGCCGCCAGGGGTGGGCAAGACCACCCTGGCGCGGCTGCTGGCGCAGTTCTGCGACGCCCACTTCGAAACGGTGTCGGCGGTGCTGGCCGGGGTCAAGGAGATCCGCCAGGCGGTCGAGGTGGCGAAGCAGCAGGCCGGCCAGTATGGCCGGCGCACCATCCTGTTCGTCGACGAGGTGCACCGCTTCAACAAGTCGCAACAGGACGCCTTCCTGCCCTACGTGGAGGACGGCACGCTGATCTTCATCGGCGCCACCACCGAGAATCCGTCGTTCGAGCTGAACAACGCGCTGCTTTCGCGGGCGCGGGTCTACGTGCTCAAGAGCCTGGACGAGGCCGCGCTGCGCAAGCTGGTCGATCGTGCCCTGAGCGAGGAGCGCGGCCTGGGCAAGCGCAACCTGCGGGTGGGGGATGAGGCGTTCAAGATGCTCATGGCCGCCGCCGACGGCGATGGCCGGCGCATGCTCAACTTCCTCGAGAATGCCTCGGACCTGGCCGAAGACGGCGGCGAGATCGGCGTCGAGCTGCTGCAGAGCCTGCTTGGCGACAGCCGCCGGCGTTTCGACAAGGGCGGCGAGGCCTTCTACGACCAGATCTCGGCGCTGCACAAGTCGGTGCGCGGCTCCAATCCGGACGGCGCGCTGTATTGGTACGCGCGCATGCTTGACGGCGGCTGCGACCCACTTTACATCGCCCGCCGGGTGGTGCGCATGGCCAGCGAGGACATCGGCAATGCTGACCCCCGAGCCCTGAGCCTGTGCCTGGCGGCGTGGGACGTGCAGGAGCGCCTGGGCAGCCCCGAAGGCGAGCTGGCGGTGGCCCAGGCCATCACCTACATCGCCTGCGCGCCGAAGAGCAACGCGGTGTACGTGGGCTTCAAGGCGGCCATGCGCGAGGCCGCCGAGCACGGTTCGCTGGAAGTGCCGCTGCACCTGCGCAACGCGCCGACCAAACTGATGAAGCAACTGGGCTATGGCGAGGAGTACCGCTATGCCCACGACGAGCCGGACGCCTACGCCGCCGGTGAGGATTATTTCCCCGAACAGCTCGAGCCGCGCCAGTACTATCAGCCGGTGCCGAGAGGGCTCGAGCTGAAGATCGGCGAGAAGCTCAAGCACCTGGCCGAGCTGGATCGCAATAGCCCCCGTCAGCGGAGAAAACCGTGATCGCACTGATTGCCGCCGTCAGCGCTGGCGGGATTGCCGGCACGCTGCTGCGCTTCGCCACCGCCAACTGGGTCGCGGCCCACTGGCCACGACACTTCTATGCCGGTACGCTGGCGGTCAACCTGGTCGGCTGCCTGCTGATTGGCCTGCTCTACGGCTTGTTCCTGCACAAGCCGCTGGCGCCGGTCGAGCTGCGCGCCGGGCTGATCGTCGGCTTTCTCGGCGGTTTGACCACTTTTTCCTCCTTCTCGCTCGATACCGTGCGCCTGATGGAAAGCGGGCAGGTCCCGTTGGCCCTGGGCTATACCATTATCAGCGTGGTAGGCGGCCTGCTCGCGACCTGGGCCGGCCTGTCCCTGACCCGATTCTGAACCAACATCTACACATAACGAGAGAACGACATGCTCGATTCCAAACAGTTACGCACTGAACTTCAGGCAGTGGCGGACCGCCTGGCCACCCGTGGCTTCAGCCTGGATGTCGCGCGCATCGAATCGCTGGAAGAGCGCCGCAAATCGGTGCAGACCCGCACCGAGCAACTGCAGGCCGAGCGTAACGCCCGTTCCAAATCGATCGGCCAGGCCAAGGCCAAGGGCGAGGACATCGCGCCGCTGATGGCCGACGTCGAGCGCATGGCCAATGAACTGGCCGCCGGCAAGACCGAGCTGGACGGCATTCAGGCCGAGCTGGACGGCATCCTGCTGACCATCCCCAACCTGCCGGACGCCAGTGTGCCGGTCGGCGCCAGCGAAGACGACAACGTCGAAGTGCGCCGCTGGGGCACCCCGACCACCTTCGACTTCGAGATCAAGGACCACGTCGCCCTGGGCGAAGTCAGCGGTGGTCTGGACTTCGAGGCTGCGGCCAAGCTGTCCGGTGCCCGCTTTGCCGTGCTGCGCGGCCCGATCGCCCGCCTGCACCGCGCCCTGGCGCAGTTCATGATCAACCTGCACACCGGCGAGCACGGCTACGAGGAGCACTACACCCCGTACCTGGTGCAGGCCCCGGCCCTGCAGGGCACCGGCCAGCTGCCGAAGTTCGAGGAAGACCTGTTCAAGATCAGCCGCGAAGGCGAGGCCGACTTCTACCTGATCCCGACCGCCGAAGTGTCGCTGACCAACCTGGTGGCCGGTGAAATCCTCGACGCCAAGCAGCTGCCGCTCAAGCTGGTCGCCCATACCCCGTGCTTCCGCAGTGAAGCCGGCGCCTCGGGCCGCGATACCCGCGGCATGATCCGCCAGCACCAGTTCGACAAGGTCGAAATGGTACAGGTCGTCGAGCCAGCGAAATCCATGGAAGCCCTCGAAGGCCTGACCGCCAACGCCGAGCGCGTGCTGCAGCTGCTGAAGCTGCCGTACCGCGTACTGGCACTGTGCACCGGCGACATGGGCTTCGGCGCGGTGAAGACCTACGACCTGGAAGTATGGGTCCCAAGCCAGGACAAGTACCGCGAGATCAGCTCCTGCTCCAACTGCGGTGATTTCCAGGCGCGCCGCATGCAGGCCCGCTGGCGCAACCCGGAAACCGGCAAGCCGGAGCTGGTGCACACCCTCAACGGTTCGGGCCTGGCGGTCGGCCGTACCCTGGTGGCGGTGTTGGAGAACTACCAGCAGGCCGACGGTTCGATCCGTGTGCCGGAGGTGCTCAAACCGTACATGGGTGGCGTCGAGGTCATTCGCTGAATGGACTACCTGCCGCTTTTCCATAAGCTGCAGGGCGGCCGTGTGCTGGTCGTCGGCGGCGGCGAGATCGCCTTGCGCAAGGCGCGCCTGCTGGCCGATGCCGGCGCCGCGCTGCGGGTGGTGGCGCCGGAGGTCGACGGCCAACTCGCTGCGCTGGCCCGCGAGGGCGGTGGCGAAGTGCTGGTGCGTGGCTACCAGGCGAGCGACCTGGAGGGCTGCCGCCTGGTGATCGCGGCCACCGACGATTCGGTGCTCAACGCCCAGGTCTCGGCCGAGGCCCAGGCGCGCAGCCTGCCGGTCAACGTGGTGGATGCCCCGGCCCTGTGCACGGTGATCTTCCCCGCCATCGTCGACCGCTCACCCCTGGTGGTGGCGGTCTCCAGCGGTGGCGACGCCCCGGTGCTGGCGCGCTTGATCCGCGCCAAGCTGGAAGCCTGGATCCCGTCCGCCTACGGTGAACTGGCCGGGTTGGCGGCGCGTTTCCGTCACAAGGTCAAGGCCTTGTACCCGGACGTCAACCAGCGTCGTGGCTTCTGGGAGAGCGTGTTCCAGGGTCCGGTCGCCGAGCGCCAGCTGGCCGGGCAGGGCGCCGAGGCCGAGCGCCTGTTGCAGGCGCTGGTCGACGGCGCGCCGGTGCAGCAGGGCGGCGAGGTGTACCTGGTGGGCGCGGGGCCGGGCGATCCGGACCTGCTGACCTTCCGTGCCCTGCGCCTGATGCAGCAGGCCGACGTGGTGCTGTACGACCGCCTGGTGGCCCCGGCCATCATCGAGATGTGCCGGCGTGACGCCGAACGCATCTATGTCGGCAAGCGCCGCGCCGACCACGCCGTGCCACAGGACAAGATCAACCGCCTGCTGGTCGACCTGGCCCGCCAGGGCAAGCGCGTGCTGCGGCTCAAGGGGGGGGATCCGTTCATCTTCGGCCGTGGCGGCGAGGAGATCGAGGAGCTGGCTGACGAAGGTATCCCGTTCCAGGTGGTGCCGGGTATCACCGCGGCCAGTGGTTGTTCCGCCTATGGCGGGATTCCGCTGACTCATCGCGATTATGCCCAGTCGGTGCGTTTCGTCACCGGTCACCTGAAGGACGGCACCAGCAACCTGCCCTGGGATGATCTGGTGGCGCCGGCCCAGACCCTGGTGTTCTACATGGGGCTGGTCGGGTTGCCTACCATCTGTGCCGAGCTGATCCGTCATGGGCGCGCGGCGAGCACGCCGGCAGCCCTGGTGCAGCAGGGGACCACGCGCAATCAGCGGGTGTTCACCGGTACCCTGGCTGACCTGCCGGAGCTGGTGGCGCGGCATGAAGTGCATGCGCCGACCCTGGTGATCGTTGGGGAAGTGGTGCAACTGCGCGAGAAGCTGGCGTGGTTTGAAGGGGCGCAGAACGGCTGAAATCGCTGGGGCTGCAAAGCAGCCCCAGGTATCTCAAGCCCGCCAGATCCCTTTGCCCGACAACCGCTCCCGATCATGCGGCAAGCCAAAGTCCTGCAACGGCCCCTTGGGCACGATCCCATTAGGGTTGATGGTCTTGTGGCTCATGTAATAGTGCTTCTGGATATGCTCCATGTTCACCGTGCCCGCCACGCCCGGCCACTGGTACAACTCGCGCAGCCAGTTGGACAGGTTCGGGTAGTCGCTCAGGCGGCGCAGGTTGCACTTGAAGTGCCCGTGGTACACCGCGTCGAAACGCACCAGCGTGGTGAACAGGCGCACATCGGCTTCGGTCAGGTATTCGCCGGCCAGGTAGCGCTGGCGACCCAACAGCCCTTCCAGATGATCCAGCTCATTGAATACCTCGTCGAAGGCAGTCTCGTAGGCGTCCTGCGAGGTGGCGAAGCCGGCGCGGTACACACCGTTGTTCACCGCCGGGTAGATTCGTTCGTTGAGCGCATCGATGGTCGCCCGCAGCGGCTCGGGGTAGAGGTCCAGGGTATTGCCGGTCAACTCATCGAAGGCGCTGTTGAAGATACGGATGATCTCGGCCGACTCGTTGTTGACGATGCGTTTCTCCTGCTTGTCCCACAGCACCGGCACGGTCACGCGCCCGGTGTAGTGCGGGTCGTCCTGGGTGTAGCGCTGGTGCAGGTACTGCAGCGCATCCAGTTGATCGCCGCTGGAGCCTTGCTGCTGGTCGAAGGTCCAGCCATGCTCGCCCATCAGCCAACTGACCACCGAGACATCGATCAACGGCTCCAGGCCCTTGATGGCGCGGAAAATCAGGGTGCGGTGCGCCCACGGGCAGGCCAGCGACACATACAGGTGATAGCGGCCTGCCTCGGCGACGGGCAGCGGGTTGCGCCGCTGGGCGTTCTCGCGCTGGAAGGCGCCGTCCTTGCTGCTCTGGTACCACTGGTCATGCCAGCGGCCATCGATCAAAAGGCCCATCTCGGAGCTCCTCGAAACACAATCGTTTGTCGTTGGAGTTCAGTCTAGGGCAAAGCGTTCGAAGAAATAGCGCAAAGACTGCCCTATTCCTATCGGTTTATTCGATATCTTTGCGGGCGGCCCAGTAGGTGCTGGCGTTGCTGAACGCCTGCTCGCGTTCCTGGCCGAGCCCACGCAGGGCCAGAGCCATGGTCGCAACCACGGCCAGTTCGCCGTAGCTGTCCTGCGCCTCGCCGCGCCACACCGCCAGCAGGTGCTCGGGCTGCAGTGTGGCCGGCTTCACATGACGCTGGGCGCTGAGCGCCGGCCATTCCTCGTCCCAGGCTTCGCCGGCCGAGGTGCCGTACAGGTGGCTGATGACGTCCGGGTTGACCTCGATCTCGCCACCGTCGCCCTTGATGACCACGGCATGATCGCCGAGCAGGCGGCTGGCTTCGCGGTGCACCGCCTGGTAGCCGGGGTGGAAGATGCTCTGCAGGCCGCAGCGGGCGGCAAGCGGGTTGAGCACCCGGGCCAGCGAATGGATGGGCGAGCGCAGGCCCAGGGTGTTGCGCAGGTCGATCATGCGTTGCAGTTGCGGTGCCCAGTCCTGCAACGGGAAGAAGGCCAGCCGGCGGCTGTCCAGGGCCTGCTCCACAGACGTCCAGTCCCGGCAGAGCGGGATGTCCAGCAGGTCGAGCAATTGCTCGGTGTACAGTCGCCCGGCCGTATGGGCGCCACCACCGTGCATCAGGATGCGCACGCCATTGGCTGCCAGGCATTTGGCCGCCAGCAGGTACCAGGGTAGGTGGCGCTTCTTGCCGGCGTAGCTCGGCCAGTCGAGGTCGATGGCGATGCGCGGCGCCTGCAGGTGGGCGCGCAGGGCCTCGGTGAAGCCGGTCAACTCCTCGGCGCTTTCTTCCTTGTGCCGCAGCAGCATCAGGAAGGCGCCCAGCTGGGTGTCCTCGACCTTGCCTTCGAGCAGCAGGGTCATGGCGGCGCGGGCCTCCTCGCGGGTCAGGCCGCGGGCGCCGCGCTTGCCCTTACCGAGGATGCGCACGAATTCGGCGAACGGGTGTTCGGCCGGGGTTTCCAGGGTCAGCGGGCGTATGTCGTTCAGCTGTGGCTCGGTCATATGCAGTTGGTCGGCTTGGGCAGGCCCGCCAGCTTGGCGGCGAGTTTGGCGGGGGTGCCATTGAACAGGCGGTTCAGGTGTGGGCTGTTGCCTTTTTCCGCCCCGAGCTTGAGCGCGGTGTACTTGATCAGTGGGCGGGTGGCCGGCGACAGCTGGTACTCCTGGTAGAACTGACGCAGCAGTTCGAGGATTTCCCAGTGGTCCGCGGTCAGGGCGATGCTTTCGCGCGTGGCGAGGGCCTCGGCGACTTCGTGGGACCAGTCCTGCAGCTCGATCAGGAAGCCGTCCTTGTCCAGGGCGATGTGGCGATCGCCGACAGTCAGGGTACTCATAGCCAGCTGTTGACCTTGTCGTGATGCAGGGAGAGCTCGACGAAGGCGGCGTAGTCCACGGCCTTGGCCAGCGGGTTGTCGAGGGCGCGTGCCTGCAGGTCTTCGGCGAGGGCGAACAGGCGCTCGCCGAGGTTGGCGGCCTGCAGGGCGGCGAACGGCTCGCTGCCGGCCTTGAGCGCGTAGGTGGCGTCGCCGCACAGCAGCAGCGCGTCTTGCGGGCCCAGCAGGCGCAGGCAGCTGGTCAGGCGCTCGTCACCGAAGGGCGAGTGGGCGATTACATGCAGGGTCGTCATCAGAGCGTCACCACCTGGTCGAAACGGGCAATCAGCGCGGCCAGCGCACTATCGTCGAGCACCTCGACCGGCAGCGCCAGGGCATCACCGTCCAGCCCCCGGCGGGCCAGGCTGTGGCCACAGACGAACAGTTCCTCGACCCCGAACATCGGCAGGGCCTGGAGGTTGGCGGTCAGGTTCTTTTGCTGCAGGGCGTCGGGTTGCTGCGCGGCGGCGAGCTGGAAAACGCCGTCATCGAGGAACAGCATGCCCAGCGGCAGGTCGAAGGCGCCGCCGGCCAGGGCGATGTCCAGCGCTTCGCGGGCGGACGGGCCGCTCCATGGCGCCTGGCGGCTGATGATCAGCAAGGACTTGGACATCTCAGTCACCTCCGAAGCAGACCAGGCGGTCGGCCAGTTGCGCGGCTTCGTGCAGTTGACCCAGGCCGGACAGCTCCCACGGCATCGGCAGGTTCACCGCCGGGCGCTGGTAGCGGTTGGCCTCGGTGTCGTCGAGCACGCCCCGGCGCAGGGCCGCGGCGATGCACACCACGGCGTCCAGGCGATGTTCGCTGACGAAGGCGCGCCATTGCGCGGCCACGTCCAGTTCGTCCTGGGGCGTGACGATATTGGCCGAGGCGCTGTGCACCCCATCCTGGTAGAAGAACAATCGGGCTATTTCATGCCCGCCGGCCAGCACCGCCTCGGCAAAGCGCAAGGCGCGGCGCGAGGAGGGCGCATGGGCCGGGGAAAAGACCGCGATGGCGAATTTCATGGAAGGCTCGTGCAAATGAATGCGGCCATGATAAAGCAAAAAGCCCGCGCTGGTGGGCGCGGGCTTTGTGCTCTGGCTGGCGCGGCTCAGGCCTGTTCCTTGCCCTCGGGCAGGAACCAGTTGAGCAGCAGGGCACAGATGCCGCCGGTGGCGACGCCCGACTCCAGCACGTTGCGCAGCGCCGCCGGCATGTGCGCGAGGAACTCCGGCACCTGGGCCACGCCCAGGCCCAGCGACAGCGACACGGCGATGATCAGCAGGGCGCGGCGGTCGAGGCGGGTGCTGGCGAGGATATTGATGCCCGAGGCCGCCACGGCGCCGAACATGACCATGGCCGCGCCACCGAGCACCGGCTCCGGCACTGCCTGGATCACCCCGGCGACGCTGGGGAACAGGCCCAGCAGGATCAGCATGGCGGCGATCCAGATGCCGATATGGCGGCTGGCGATGCCGGTCAGCTGAATCACGCCGTTGTTCTGGGCGAAGATCGAGCTGGGGAAGGTGTTGAACAGGCCGGCCAGCAGCGAGTTGGCGCCGTTGACCAGCACCCCGCCCTTGATCCGTTGCATCCACACCGGGCCTTCCACCGGCTGGCGTGAGACCTTGCTGGTGGCGGTCACGTCACCGATGGCTTCCAGCGAGGTGACCAGGTAGATCACCAGCATCGGGATGAACAGCGACCAGGAGAAGCCCAGGCCGAAGTGCAGCGGCGTCGGCACCTGGAACAGCGCGGCCTGGTGCATGCCGGAGAAGTCCAGGCGGCCGAGGTAGCCGGCCAGGGCATAGCCCACGGCCAGGGCGATGACGATGGCGCAGCTGCGCATCCACACCACCGGAATGCGGTTGAGGATGACGATGATCGCCAGCACCACGCCCGACAGCAGCAGGTTCTCGCCATCGGCGAAGGTGCCGTTGGCCATGGCGCCGAAGCCGCCGCCCATGCTGATCAGGCCGACCTTGATCAGGGTCAGGCCGATCATCAGCACGACGATGCCGGTCACCAGCGGGGTGATCAGGCGCTTGACGAAGGGCAGGATGCGCGACACGCCCATTTCCACGAACGAGCCGGCGATGACCACACCGAAGATCGCCGCCATCACGCTCTCCACCGGCGTGCCCTGCTTGACCATCAGCGCGCCTCCAGCGATCAGCGGGCCGACGAAGTTGAAGCTGGTGCCCTGGACGATCAGCAGCCCGGCGCCGAATGGCCCGAAGCGCTTGCACTGGACGAAGGTGGCGATACCCGAGATCACCAGCGACATCGACACGATCAGGTTGGTGTCACGCGCCGACACGCCCAGCGCCTGGCAGATCAGCAGGCCCGGCGTGACGATCGGCACGATGATCGCCAGCAGGTGCTGCAGCGCCGCCAGCAGGCCGATCAGTAGGCGAGGCTTGTCCTCGAGGCCAAGGACCAGTTCATTGGCAGGCGCCGCCGCGCCTGGGCCGTGTTCGTGTGAACTCATGGAAAAATGCCGCCCCGGAAGAAAAAAGGAGCGCATTCTACGGGCAGAAAGGCCATAGGGGTAGAGGCAAGCACGATGGCCGCACAATCGCGGAGGAATGGGGTAATAAGCTGACTTTTAAGTCAATCTTGGTTTGCTTTGCTACCGCTGTTCAACAGACACTAAAAAGCCCGCCGAAGCGGGCTTTTTGTGAGGCGCTGTCGACCGATTCGATCAGTCGTCGCGGCCCATGATGCCGAACAGCTGCAGCAGGCTGACGAACAGGTTGTAGATCGACACGTACAGGCTGATGGTGGCCATGATGTAGTTGCGCTCGCCGCCATGGATGATGGCGCTGGTCTGGAACAGGATGCAGACCGACGAGAACAGTACGAAGCCAGCGCTGATCGCCAGTTGCAGGCCGCTGATCTGGAAGAAGAAGCTGGCCACCACGGCACCCAGCAGGACGAAGAAGCCGGCGGTGATGAAGCCGCTGAGGAAGCTCATGTCCTTGCGGGTGATCAGCACGTAGGCCGACAGGCCGCCGAACACCAGGGCGGTCATGGCGAAGGCCGAGCTGACTACTTCGGCGCCACCGGCCATGCCCAGGTAGCGGTTGAGGATCGGGCCGAGGATGAAGCCCATGAAGCCGGTGAGGGCGAAGGTGGACACCAGGCCCCAGGCCGAGTCACGCAGCTTGTTGGTGAGGAAGAACAGGCCGTAGAAGCCGATCAGCACCACGAAGATGTTCGGGTAGCCGACACGCATCTGCTGGGCGACGAAGGCCATGATGCCGCTGAAGGCGAGGGTAAGGGCCAGCAGGCTGTACGTGTTGCGCAGGACCTTGCTGACCTCCTGCTGCTCGACCTGCTGGCCGTGTTGGACGGCGTAATCCTGTTCGCGCATGGCGCACTCCTTTGGGGTGAGACCGCGGTTCGGGACCGACGGTAGTGGAACGTATGAGGCAGAGCATATCAGAGCTGTCGCAGGGCGCGACACAGAGAGTTTGACAGCTTGTTACATTACGGTATGATTGCCGCCGCAAAACAAGCTGGAAGCGTGGCCGAGTGGTTTAAGGCAACGGTCTTGAAAACCGTCGATGGGCAACTATCCTAGAGTTCGAATCTCTACGCTTCCGCCACATTCAAAGCCCTGATTTTTCAGGGCTTTTTGCGTTTTTTGGGCATAGTAAAACCACCCATGGGAATACTCTTGGGAATGGTTTGTTGTGGAAGCGCTTCCGAAACTTTCCCTATTTGGTGGGTTTCGCCAGGGCTCCAACTCGGCGATATACCCGCTCTGTGATGTCGCCCTTGGTATGGCCGAGCAGCAGACTAGCGTGGTCAACATCGGTGATTTCCGAGGCTGCTTTCGGGCGGATGTCACGAAACTGGAATTGGCTGATACGGCCGGCCAGCACCTGGTCACCAGCGGCAACCGCTTCCATCACGGCTTCCTCCCGGGCATCATCCCATCGGTGGCGAAGCATCGGCGCCGTAACGCGTTTCCCGTTATCAGTCAGCAGTAGGTATGGCGAGCTGTGCGGTGCGTTGCGCTCCAGGATCTTTCTAATCAGCGCGCCCAAGCTGCTCTCTACTCCGTCCACCTCAAGCATGATCCGCAGTTTCTTCTGGGTCTTCTTCTGCTTTACGCCGAGGGCCTTGTCCTCGATGTCGTCCCTCCTCATCACCAGCACGTCCGCCGGACGCTGGCCCGTCAAATACGCCAAATCCATGGCATCCTTCAGTTCGCCCACCGCTTTCGCGTAAACCGCGTTCCAGATCGCGTCGTTAGCGTAGAAGTCCCGCGGCACCTCCTTGTTCTTGCGCACTCCCTGGCACGGATTCTCGTTGGTAGTGAGCCCCCATTCCCGGGCTATGTTGAAGATGTGCGATAGGGTGGCGATCTCGCGATTCGCCCTGACTGGGGCGGTCCTGGCATCGCGATACTTCGCCACATGTGCAGGGGTGATGCCGTCGATAGGGGCCTTCTCGAAGTAGTTTCGCAACTGGCGTATTTCGGCCAGGTTGTCCTTCTGTGTGCGTGGCGCCTTCTTCGGGATGATGTCACGCTCGTAGCGCTCGAATATGGCGCCCATGGTGACCAAGTCTTTGGGTTTCTCCTTCGCCTCTAGCTCTGCCCACTTCAGTCGGGCCAGGCTCAGGTCAGTGCCCAACGTTATCTCTTTGCCCGACTTGTCCCGGTAGTAGTAGCTAATCCATTCCTTGTCGGGATTTTTCTTGCTCTTACTGATGCGCTTTCGCCGGTATACCCCCGGCGGCAAATCTCTGTTTTCTGTCTTCCTAGGACGCATTTCACCTCACCTTCGAAATGTCAGGTGTCCACGCAGGGACTACAGGTGGTGGTGACGCCGTTGGCATTACTCCAAGGCTCACGCCCAGCTTCATGCGGACGTAATGGCGACCAACCAGTGGGCGCCCGCTTCGGGTTTCAACGAATACCCAACCTCGTTCTTCTAGCCAGCGGCGCTGGTAGCCTCTGGCCTTGTAGCCGGTAAGGTCGGCCAGCTCTTCGTCCGAAAGGATCTCGGTTTCCATGATGGTCTCTTTGGATATGCAGCCCCGTTACCCGCACCAATCGGGGTAAAGGGGGGTATAGTGGGGAGCGAGTCGGCATTCGTCCGGCTCATCGAAGGGGTAAGAACATGTACGAATCCGCGACGCATCAGGCGCATTTGCACCTGAAGCAAAAGATTGAACAGTTCTTGTCCAAAGGCGGGGAAATTCAGAATGTCCCCTCAGGTGTCAGCGGCTTTAACCGAAGCTTACCTAAGGCCCACTGGGCCAAAGGGCAGTCAGTAAAATCGTGATCATGATGCTTAGAGCCGTCTTCAAAAGGCGGCTTTCTAGCGTGCAGTGAAAACTCGGGGCGAATAGCTCAACGCCGCTTCAAGGAAGGCGATGAGCCACGACCAGTAAAGGATCATGCAGCTAGAACAGGCGCCGCCTGCAACTGTCAGTGCGATTTATTCGCGTGTGGCGGCGTATTGATGGCATCCCGGCGCAAGGCCGGAGGGAGCATCACCGATGGATGGCGAGCCTACCAATCGAGAAGTTGCAGCCGAGATTGGCATTACTGAAGCAGAAGTTGAGCGCTACCGTAGTCATACGTTCCGTCTCGATGATGGTTCCTGGTTGATTCACTTCGCCTTCTTGATGCCGAAGGAGCTTCGCCAAGGCCTCACTGGGAGCTTCACCTTTATCCTGAAAGCTGATAAGAAATCGGGCGATTTGAGACGTCCCGACTGGTGAGGCTGTGTAAGAGCAGCGGGGCAGCAGCTGGGGGCAAGGGTAAGGCAGTCGACGCATGGAACAGACTCGGTAAAGGTAGAGTCCACCGTAATGAGCCGTTCAAGCTGATTGCTCATCTATCCCACCTCTGAGGTGAGCTACATGCAAAGCGCAAAGGAAGGCCGTTATCAGGCCTATAAGTTATTAAGGGAGCTTGATGCTCAAATTGCCGCCACGATGAACCAGGTGGCCTACGGTCGAATGAGCGGGGTCGACTGGGCGAAGACGTGCAAAGCCCACCGAATTGCCTTTGATGAGTGGATTAAATTCGCTGACCTGCAGACCGGCGAAGAGAATGACGCAGCTCCGAACAACCCCGACGATATGTGACTGATCGTATTGGCACCGTACCTCGATATCTCGGGGTTAGGTATCAAATCTGCCAGGAACTGCCAGTCTTTGGCCGCTGGTCGCATTTAAGCGAAACGGATATCTATCTCTCTGATTACCGCGCCTACTGAGGTATCAGAGGAGATCGATATGAGATGTCGCGGTGAGAAATTCTGGACGTGGGCAGATCCAGCGCTTCACCTCCGCCATCATGAGGAAACTCTTGATGACGGCAGGAGTATCGACGTGCAAACCCGACTCTCGCGGACAGGCGAAACGCAGCTCTTCATCGGGGTGTACGCCAAAAGCGGGGACCGAATCGTAGAGGAGGCGTACAGCTCCAGGCCGAATGAAACGATGAGTCGAGCCTTGATCTGGGGAGTACTCCGGGCGAAGACGTTCGTGGCTGGCGGGTGGAGGTAGATCTGTTCACTGCATGCGAGCTTTCTGCAGGCACGGGAATGCCTCAAACGCTTGCGAGCTGGAGTTGGGATTCGCTCCCGGTCGCCAGGCCAGGATTCAGTTCTACACGTCGGCCTGCTAGTAGACCGGCGATCTGGGCATTGAGGTCAAGTTCCACGTCTCGCGATTTGCGGGCCTTTCCAATCGCCCTACCAGTCAAAAACTGCTCGATCAAGGCTTGGTCCTGCGCTTCTACTGCCATGAGATCGCGTCCAGAGGAATGCTGCCCGATGGCGTGATCTTCTTCACCGCGCGGCACCAACTCGTGGATCTTGTCGTATACAGCCGATACCCAGGCCAGTGCAAAATGATCCCCAGCAGTCTCTGGCGAGTAATCGCTGCGTTGTTTGCCTGCTCGAACCTGAGACACGTAGTCACGCCTGGCGATCATGAGTTTGGTCAGTAGCGCCTCATAGGCATACATCGCGATTTGGGGAGCCGGATTCACACCCACATACAGCTCTCGTTCGATGACTCTACGTGTCGACGCGCACCACTGGCGTCGGGAGAATGACCTAACTCCGAAGGCGTCCCCAACAATCGAGCCTAAGTCTCGAGCCCAGGTTGGGCGGCGTTTGGCTCTTGAGCTGTCAGATTCGACCTCGCCGACGTCGCTGAGGCGAACATCTACCTCAGTGAGACGGTACTCACGCATCAGCGCCTGGGCCTGGCGCATCGCTGTGGCCGCCTCGGTTTCATTAGAGCTTTTCGAGAGAGCCAGGCAGCGTTTGATCTTGCGGATGATCCGTTCGAGTTTGCTTTCGTCGTGCTGTTGTTCGGTCATGTCGTTGTCCTTGCGTGCAGGCGCCGCCCTCACCAGGTCGGCGTTATCGTTGAATAGGGGAAGACGCTGGCGGGCAGCGCCGAGATGGGCTATTGCTTCCCTCTCGGTCAATCCACCAAGGAGTGTGAGATGAAGCGACTACTGATAAGTGCTCTGCTGGCGGCCTCAAGCGCGGCCCAGGCAGGTATCCCGCAGGTGAACGCCACATGCCCAGGAAACATCGAGGTACACGCCGACAAGGGCGGCCCGATCTACATCAATGGTAAGGAAGGGAAGCTGAAGAAGTTCAACGACAACTACTTCGAAGCCAAGGGCAGCGACGTGACTATCTCGCTGTCGATCAACCCGGATGGCTCGCCTGATGTCTCGTATACCGGTAAGAACCGAGCCAACGGGGTCTGTCAGGTAAAAGGGGCGGACTCCTAAAGCGCTGCCAACAGCGCAGTAAAGTCAGTCGTAGGCTTCTTCACTGTAGCGGATGACGCGCGCGGATCTGCTTGAGATTCTTCCAGCTGATCAGAACTTGCTGGCCGCTGGGGTCGATGTTCACCACAGCAGCGTGGTTGGCCGACACCAGGGCTCGGCATGTGCGCTCCAGACGTGCCCGCCTGCTGTGTTTTTTTCGCCTGCTCGTGGTTTGTCCAGCTGTGTGCATTAAGCCGCTGCCTCCAGAGATGTTTTGTATTGCCCACTCTGAGGACCGCAGAAGGGACGAATGTTGGCTACACTCAACGCACCGAGTGGTGTTCTGCCCCGTTCACGCGCTCGGCATTAGCCCGCTTCGGCGGGCTTTTTCTTGTTCACCTGACCGGCTGAGCTCAATTCATGGCGCAACTAATACCGATTACGTCTTACTCGCCGCCCCGACCTCCATCGCATCAACGAAGCGCAGGGCCGTGCGGTAGCTGAAGGCGAAGCCCTGAACTGCGCCGGTGGCGATCTCGACAACATCCCAGGTGCCCCCATGGCCTGAGGCCTGGTAGCGGGGACTTCCTTTTTCAGCCTTTGCGCGGGCTTCGTCCCGAACCGCCTGACTGCGTTCGAGCAGTGCCGCGAGCACGGCGAGTTTCGCCTTGAAGGCGGGATGCATTTCTGTTTGCATGGAGCGTTCCTCGTGGGGAATCAGGCGTGGTATTCGAAGACTTCGGCCTTGCGCACGATGCGAATCTGAGCAGTGCGCCGCTCTGGCGCCCTCCGGTCGCGGCGCAGTGGATCGCTATCATCAATGACCGCATGCATAGCTATCAGGCCGGCGAGGGCGATACACAGCGGGCTGATGATCTGGCGGCGCATGGCTTCTGCCACCGCTGCGGCACGACGGGCTACGCCGAGCTTGAACATGGCGTTCTCGATGCGGTTGGCGACCGTGCCTGGGGTGATCTTCATCTGCTGGGCAATCTGTTTGGCGGTCATGCCCTGGGCGACGCCAAGCAACGCCTCCAGCTCGCGGGGAGCTAGCCCTTTGCCAAGGTGGCCTGTCCATGTGCCGCAGGTGATCGTTTCCATGAGTTACCTCGGTAGAGCGCCTTCTAAGGCCTTGCGCAACTCAAGGACCAGCGCGGTCGGCAGAGTGAGGTGTCCGCTGTTTTCGTCTATGGAATCCAGCGTTGCAATCAAATTGCGTGAGGCGGTGTGCACGGCCATCAGTCTGGGCTTCGGAATCGTCGGGCCTTTCATCGTGCCGGCCGTGACCTTCTTCTTTCCTTTGGCCTGAGCTTTTTCCAGCTCGGCGCCCAGCACCTTGCCGGCACCGTCTCCGTGCTCGCGGACAACCTGGGCAGCTGTCGTCGCCGATACATGTCCCGCTGCTACGAGGTTCTGCACGTCGGTGTTTGCATTGCCTACGGTAAGCACCTGCTCGACATGCTGCCGTGTCTTGCCGACCTTCTTGGCTATCTGCTCGGGCGTCCATCCGAAAGCTCTCAATCGCTTGTAGCCCTCGGCCAGCTCGAGAGGGGAAAGCTTTTCGTTTTCCTGGCTGGTGATGATCCGCGCTACTCGATCCGCATCACTGCCTTCGAAGGCGGTGACCGCAATCCAAGCCTCTGGAGGCTGATTAGGATCCTTGCTTGGCGTGCGAGGTAACCGCCCGGCGTTGTCGAGCTTGAGGAGTGAGCGCCGGCGCCGGTGTCCATCGACTACCCAAACACCGCCTTCTGCGCGAGGTCGCACCTCAAGCGGTGGGATCTGGCCGCCCCCGGCGATGAACTCTGCAAGGGCGTCAATACTTGCTTCGAGAGCATCGCCCTCTGTGCGCAGGTTAAAGCCGGGTTCCTCATGGAGGTCTTCCAGCTTCACCTTCATGGCGTCTGCGCGGCGCACATCGCCATCCTTGATCATTTGCTTGAATGACTTTGTCATTGCAATTCACTTCCGTTGGGGCTGCATTGGAGAGCCTATCCCGCCTGTCTCCCTGAACATGTTGATGTAGGGTCGGGAAGGGCTCTCCGATGCAGCCTGGTGCTGGGGAAGACCAGGTGATCGGGCCAGTCTGTTCCTGGCAGTCAAGGGAATTTCCTGTCTTCGTTTGACTTCCCGTCTGGCCCTGCTGCCAGGGCCGGCTAGTGAAATCTTCTCTCCAGCCGCGGCACACACCCGCTGGAAAACTGCATTGGCGCTTTACGCTGCACGCCCAGGGCAGTTGCCACCCCTCTGAACAGTTGAGGCCTGTTCATCGCTGCCTTCGTTGATGGCCGGTGTCGATCCGGCATGCATCAAATATGTACCTAAGGTTCATATTGGTCAAGTACCAAAAGTACATAAATTTTTTGTGGGCGAAAAAAAGCCCGCGCGTGGCGGGCTGGTTCTGCTGGGTAAGTGCTTAAAGCACTGAGCGAGGCCACTTAGCGTCTATGACGCGACCGACCAGTTCCCAGCTCCCATTCATCTCGACGGTGGGGAAGGCTGGGTTGAGGGGCTTGAGGAAAGCTTTTCCTGAATCCCATATGAACTGCTTGAAGGTTGCCTCATTGGAATCGATCAGTTTGGCGACAACATACTGGCCATGCTGCACGTCGAACCCAGGTGCTACCAGAATCACCATTCCTTCAGAAAATGACATGCCGTTTGGAGAGGTCATCGATGGCCCCTTTACCTTGAGCCAAAATCCGTTAGGACCTGCCCAGGCGTCGGAAGGGTGTAGCTCATAGGCAGAAATGTTTGATAGTTCAATTGCTTCCATCGGCATTCCGGCCTGAACCCAGCTGATTTCAGGATATTCGTAGTAGCGGACCGGCCCTGCTGATGGCTCGACGTTGGCGTCAAACTCCGATTGAGCCTCGACCATTTCACCTTTGCCGTACTCAAGCCATTCGAGCCGGACACCTAAGGCGGTTGCGAGTGCGAGCATCTTCACGCCGCCGGGCATGGTTTCCCCGTTCAGCCACTTGCTGGCTGCTTTGGGAGTGACGCTCGCAATTGTGGCAAGACGAGCGCCCGCACCCCACGTAGGGATGTCGCTGGCTGCAAGCGCTTTCTTGAGGCGCGCCGCAAAGGCTGCCCTGATTTCTTCGATCTGAACCATGGGTTCAATATCGCATGCGCTTGCATGTACTTTCAGTTCCGACATAATATGTACTTACAGTTCACATTAAACCTGGAGGCCTAATGAAGGCGCTCAAGAAGGTGGTCGACGATGCAGGTGGGGTGTTTGCCGTATCGACTGCCTGTGAGAAGACACCGAGGGCCGTTTACAAGTGGCTGGCCACTGGCTGTCTTCCCCGAACCGAGTACACCGGAGAGACCTGCTACGCGGAAAAGATCGCTGAACTGGCGAAAGCCAACGGCAGGCCCTTCGAGGCGAAACAGTTACTGGCTGATATCGCACCAGTGAAGACGCCTGCGTGAACTATGCGTGACGTGGGTTTGCGTCAGTAGATGACTAAAACACCTGTGAATGTAACCAGTAGGAGGGTGCAAATGTCGGGGAAGGATGCGAGGAGTCAACTGACTGTACGCGAACGTGAAATCGTAATCAGCGCAATCGCTGCTCAGGTTTCTGGCTCGCCCAGTGATGCGGTAAAGCAGGTACTAACTGCAATCGCAGTGCTCGATGGCGATCGGGAGCCGCTAATCCTGTGGCCAAAAAGTATCAGCAGAGAACGGATGGCTGCTTGGCACGAGAGCGAAGCAGCCTATTGGCGCGAGTCTGTTTCTCGCTTTGCATCTGCGGTCAGTCTGGCTGCTCAAAATGTTGATAGAGATCAGATCTCCGTCCAAACCGATGAGCCCATTGTTTCGGCGGATACGCCTCTTGCTCATTCAGTTTGAGGTCGAGCAGCTCGTCATGGAGCAGGTACAGCACATCGAGCTCAGTCCCCGTGGCGGCCATTGCTTCTGCGGGAGTCCAGTGATGCTTGTTGATCAGGTACAGGCGGAGCGCCATGCCGTTCGTAAGCATCGTCCAGGTAGAGCGCGGATCGTTACGCAGCCGTATCGCGAAGCAGCGAAGCTTATAAAGGCCAAGAGCCATGCGCACCTCTTGCCGTTGAGGGTCTCTGGCGTCGCGTTGCTCCTGATTATCCTTCAGATACTTCTCACAAAAATCGAGGGCGCTAGACCATTCCCGATAATGATCGATTTCTTCGCGCATATGTCCGGTCTCCTTGGACCTTTTCGTGTGGAAGCAAAAAGCTACCACGGATGCATCGGACACCCCTAACGCCTGAATCGCAGGTACAAAAAAACCGGGTTGCAGCCCGGCTTCTTCAACAGCGTTAAACAGGAACAAGTATGCATCCTACTTTTGGTGCAGGCAACTCTGCGCCTGCCGCTCCATTTATCTCGTATCAACTACGTATTTGGAGGGTGATGTGAGCGTCCAAGCTATGGCGTGGGCTATGGAGCTACCTACGTCCGTGCTCAAAGATGCGCCGGCGAGGC
Organism: Pseudomonas carassii; assembly: GCF_036324045.1. Lineage (NCBI taxonomy): Bacteria > Pseudomonadati > Pseudomonadota > Gammaproteobacteria > Pseudomonadales > Pseudomonadaceae > Pseudomonas > Pseudomonas carassii. Next base: position 45,111 of record NZ_JAZDCT010000017.1, read on the forward strand.
ATGTGCTGCTTTGTCTCGCGAACTATGCCGGTGTAAGCGGCAAGGGTGCTTTTCCGTCTGCCGCTACTCTCGCCGAACACACTGGACTGTCTGAGCGTACCGTGCGTACCAAGCTTGGCGAGCTGGCAAAAGCCGGCTTGATCGTGGAGGGCAACCAAGCTATCGCGGCCGCCCACATTGACCGACGTGACCGTCGTCCGGTTGTGTACGACCTTCAAATCAAACGGGGTGAAACTAGTGCACCTCGTTCCGAACGGGGTGCAGCTCAAGGCACGGGGTGCAGCTCACAGCAGAACGGGGTGCAGCTCACGACCGAACGGGGTGCAGGAGCTGCACCCAATCCGTCATTGAACCAATCTACTCTCTCTCAGCGCGAGCCGTTCGCAATGTCCCTTGAATGGGAACCGAATCCGGAACTGCTGAAAGCCTACGCCCGTCGCGCAGGTCTGACCTTGGATCAGTTCAACGCGGTTGCCATATCCGGCTTTGTGCTCCACCACGATGCCAAGGGTTTGGCCCAAACCGAAAAGCAGTGGCTGGCCGCCCTGGTCAGTTGGGTGAAGTCCGATCTCGCCCGTGCTGCGCGCTCGCCCGTTGTTCGCACCGGCGGATCGCAGCGCTCCAACTTCGATGACGATGACACCTCGTGGATCGGGGAAGGGGGCGGCCAATGAATCAGGTTGCAACCGTGGCCCATGGCCTGTGGGCAAAGGTCCAGGCTGGCCAATACGTGCCATCGGATTACTCGCTGCCTGCCGATGTGAAGGCCGAGCTCAATCGCAAAACTGCTGGGGTGATCAACGACCTGTTCCGTGATCTGCGGACGATCTGCAGCGCCTGGCAGCGAGCGTGGCCCGACGAAGCAACGTACAAGGCCGCAAAGCAGCAATGGCTGACTGCGTTTCTCGAGGCCGGTATCAACACCCCGGAGCAACTGCAGTTCGGTTTGATGCGCTGCCGGCAATCCGGCCGTGAGTTCATCCCGGCCCCTGGGACGTTCATCGAGTGGTGCCAGCCTTCGCCGGAAATGCTGGGTCTTCCCCCGCTGGCTGCTGCCTTCCGTGAGGCTTGCCGTAACGCGCATCCCGCCATGGCGGGGAAGGGCAAGTGGGCCCATGACGCGGTCTGGCACGCAGCCAAGGAAAGTGGTTTCGAGAACCTGAACAAGCTGGCTACCGATGTGAGCGCCAAGCTGTTCGAGCGCAACTACACGATTGCCGTTCGGCGCTTGGTCGCAGGTGAACCGCTGCAGAAGATGCCGCTGGCTCTCCCTGCGGAGGTGCCAGGCCAGCGCACGCCAAAAGTGGGGAATGAAGCCCTGGCGGCGATCCGATCCAGGATGCTCGGCCGATGATCGAGCTTCCCGCACCTGACCTCACCGAATACCGATACGCGCTCTACTGCCGCTCCGACCTGTTCGGGCTCTCCAGTACCTCGCATCCACCCATTGCGCTCTATCGCGACGAAGCTTCGGCCGTCGCGCATGGCCAACTCATGTGGCCGAGCGCTTACACCGTCATTGACCTTCATGGAGAAGACAGCCCATGCGGCAATCGAAGCTGACCAAGGCCGCACGCGGCCGGGAGTGCCAAGTGCGCATCCCCGGGGTGTGCAATGGCAACCCCGAAACCACCGTGCTTGCGCATTACCGCATGGCGGGCACTTGCGGCGTCGGTATGAAACCACACGACATGCAGGGCGCTTGGGCGTGCAGCGCCTGCCATGACGCCTGTGACAGTCGTAGTCGAATGGTCGACCGTGACATTGCGCGGCAGTACCACGCCGAGGGCGTAATGCGCACCCAGGCAGCGTTGCTCAACGAAGGGGTGCTGATTGCATGACGTCGGTTATCGCATTCTCCGACGCTGAGCTGCGCCGCCGAGGCGACGACCTGTCCGCCGTGCTGCTACGCGACCCACGCTATCCAGGCTTGCGCTTCCGCTTCACCGAGGCCCGTCCGCGTGGCACCTGGTACCTGGTGGTGCGTAAGCGCTGGCACCGAATCGGCGCCTACCCCGACCAGTCCGCCAAGGTGGTGGTGGCCGCGCTGCCGGAGATCCGCCAGCGGCTGGCCGCCGACAACGTCGCCACGGTGTCGGGCTGGGAGCAGGTGGGCGAGCTGCTGGCCTGGTTCGCTGATCGCTTGGAGCGCAATCGCAGCCTGTCGGCCAAGCGCAAGGCCACGGCCAAGTCGGCCATTGCTCGCCACCTGATCCCGCGCCTGGGCGGTATGGGCCTGGCCGATGTGAGCCGCAGCGCCCTGGACCGCGAGCTGGTGTGGCCGCTGCAGGAGCAGCTGTCGCTTGAGTACGTGCGCCTGGTGTTCGGCCTGCTGGCTGACGCGTTCAAGAAGGCCCAGGCGCTGGGGATGATCGCCACCAACCCCATGGCGGGGATGCGCTTCGGCGATTTCACCAAGGCGCGGATCAAGCCCAAGGCGGCCCGCCTGCGTGCGGAGCAGATCGAAGACCTGCTGACCCTGCTGGTCGAGGTCAACGCCCAGGCACCCACCGACGCCATGTTGGCCCTGCTGATGCTGTGTCACGGCAACCGTGTCGGCGAGACCCGCATGGCGCAGTGGCCGCACATCAGCTTGGCCACCCGCCGCTGGTACCTGCCGGCCGAGCACACCAAGACCCGGGTAGAGCACTCGCTGCCGCTGACCGACCAGGTGTGCGCGCTGCTGACCCAGTACCGCGAGTTCCAGCAGGCCCAGGGCTACACCGGGCGCTTCCTGTTCCCGGGCCGGTCAGGGCGCTGTCTGAGCGAGAAGCAGGCCGCCGAGGTTTTCACCCGCCTGGGGCAAGGCGAGTGGACCAGTCACGACCTGCGCAAGCTGGCCAGGGGCTGCTGGGCGGACCTGGGCATCGACTTCCTAATCGGTGAGCTGCTGATCAACCACGCCATGGGCCACAACGTGCAGGTGTACATCCAGACCACCGCCGAAGAGCGCAAGCGCGACGCCCTGGAGCAGTGGCATGCGTTTCTCGACAGCAAGGGTTTCGAGCGCATCCACGGGAAGAAGGAGGCTAGAAACGCAGATTCGGATAATGGCCCACAAGCCGCGCAGCGCGAGGGCTGCAACGGGATTCAGGAAACAACCATAGGCGAGGATTCGAAAGCATGAAAAAGAGCCACGGACCGGCCCTCAAGAAGCCGGTGATCGATCTGGCTCAGTGCCCTGAATGCCGTGGGAGAGCGGTCATCAAGGGCGTGTTTCACGATCTGTTCTGCGCCGGCTGCAACGCATCGGGCTGGGTAGTGGCTGCAACTGGCGAGGCCCTGGCCCTGGATGAACTGGTGACCCAGCTCAGCATGAGGCTGCAGGCCGCGACGCGGCAGATCGAGCAGTTGAGGACGGCGCGGGCCACAGGTCCGGCGGCGGCATATCAGGATGGCAACCGGCTTGGCGCCGGCGGCACCAACTACACCGGGGATTGAGGGGAAAGGAATGATCTACAACAGCGTATCGGGTGCAGTAGTTGCCGCTCTGGCGGCAGGAGAGAAGGGCGCTGCGAAGGGCCAGGCATGGCAGAAGCTCTACAAGTCGGCAGAAGAAGAGGGCGGGTGCCTCGCTTCACTTGGCGGCAGCGGCGGCGGCTTTGACCGCGCCCAGGTGGATTACTGGCTGTCAGCGCGGCTGCACCACTTGCTGATCCCGCGCCACTGGAACGCGCTCAACGCCAAGTACGCCACCAACAAGGCCAAGCGGCTTCACGGGATCTCGGCCATCGCGCCATTGATCGCCAGCCCGGCGCCGCAACTGTTCATCTACAAGGCCGTGACTGCCTGGGCCGTGCCGAAGTTCAAGGGCGCTCGCCGCCAAGGGCCGAGGTCGGTTGTGGTGGACATCCCGCTGGACGCGCCAGAGTGGAGGCGCGATCGGCTGATCAATGCGGCCCTTTCCGCTGGCCAGGTTGAGCGGGCCAAGGCCGAGGCGTTGGCCGAGGACCTGATCGTCCTACCGGCCAGCTTCTACGACATGAACACCTGGGATACCGATGCCACACCTGAGCCGACGCGGTACCGCTGGCGGGCCGGCATCAAGGACAAGCTCAACGGAATGATTGACGACGCGTTGGTTGAGGTGCGCGCCATCCTTGAGGCCGAAGGGCTGCTGATCAAGGACGCAGCGTAATTGCCTATTGACAGTAGTGAGAGAGTGAGAGAAATTATCGCCATCCTGTCATTCCTGCGCGTGTTTAGGACTGACCTACAGAAGCCCGACCATTGTGTCGGGCTTTGTCGTTTCTGGAGATGATCAAAGCCCGACACCAATGTGTAGGGGCAACAGTCGGCGTAGGGATTGAAGGGAAGCGCCATACGTCCAAATACTGGTTGCATATACAGTGTTGAGGTGAGATAATCTATTTGCTCCGTCGTCAGATCCAAATAGAGCGCGCAACGCGCTTGGTGGATTTTTCTAGAGAAGGCCTTTGAGTCTCGAGTGATAGTCGTTAGGTGCTAATCCTGCCTAATGAAGCTTTCAATCATTTTCTAAGGTTAATCTATGACAATTCGCACGCTGGGTAAGCAATTCAAGTATCAAACCGTAAGTGGCATGGCACAACAGGTGCATACCATTATTGCGCCAGAAGAAAACCTGCATGGTCTACTGATTAGGTCTTTGGTTAATACTAGCTGGGACTATATTTACGTTTATGGTCCGGTCAAGCCACTGAAACGCGATGATGTTACTTGTGTGAGGTTCCCGCGAGATTGCGTTATTTACAACGACTACTTTGTGCCTGCTGGAAATGGTGTCTATTTCCTAGCTCCGTCTGAGTACACTAATAATATTAGTATTTCGTGGGACCTCCTCAACGCAGATGGGTCGGTAGCATAAGTAGTCGTTCCGTTGCTTTAGCTCGTTTAGCACAAGCATGAGCTCGGATGTTTACACCCACTCCTTAAATAGGCTCGCCATTTGGCGGGCCTTTTTCATTTTAGCTCCCCGTGACGGGAGGAATCGAGATGGCCCGTATGCCTGAGAAAGATCCCGGCCTTTGGGCCGCAGCGCTGGCGTGGCTGGTAGCTCACCAGCCCCAGCTTTCCACTGGCGGTATTGCCGCTGCCGTGGCCATGTTCCGAGTCATCTACGGCGGCGGCCGAGGTCGCAAAGTCATACTTGAAGGGGCCATTTGCGGGCTGATTGCAGTGAGCCTGCTCCCTGTACTGGAGTACTTCGCGCTCCCTTCCAATCTATCCGTTTTCGCAGGCTGCATGGTTGGCTTCATGGGAGTGGAAAAGCTTCGTGAGTATTCCGACCGCTTCATGGGAAAGAAGGTGGAGGGCTGATCTATGCCGCCCAAGGCTAAGCGCCCTTGTCGAGTACCTATGTGTCCCAGCAAGACAAGTGACAGCCATGGTTACTGCAGCGCGCATGCCTCGCTCGCAATTGGTTGGAACAACCCTCGCCGTGGCACTGCTGAGCAGCGTGGTTATGACTGGGTTTGGCGCAAGCTAGCTAAGGCGGTGCTCAAACGTGACCGCTATCTGTGCCAGTGCCCTGACTGCAATGGTCGGCGCCTGCCAGCTACAGAGGTTGATCACCGTATACCGAAGTTTGAAGGGGGAACTAATGACCCATCCAACCTGTTTGCCATCAATGAAAGTTGCCACAAGTTCAAAACGGCGGCAGAGTCGGCACGGGCGCGATCAGGCCGTCCGCCTGGTGCGTGAGGCTATGCGTTTGCGCGAAAGAGCAATCGAGCGCAGTCGAAGTACCGAGCTAATCCGCCATGGTGACTGGCACCTGGATCGAGCGCTGTACTCCTGGAAAAACATTCATAAGCTCGGAATTCCAGAGCTGATTTCGCGTGTTCTTCATGAGTTAGTGGCAGCAATTGACGCATACATGCATGCGGCTGACGGAGTACCAGAGCGTCCGTTTGTACATCTGGCTGCGTTAATTGACGGCGAGAGTCTGCGAGAAAAATTAGCGAAAAGTGGTCAAAAATCGGCCAAGTAAGGGGGCGGGGCAAAATCTCTACAGCTTTCGTCTCTCTCCACCGATCGCCCAGCCTTTTTCACACACCCGCGAAATTAAAAAAAATCGCATTTCAGAAAATCGGGAGGCCTGAACGATGGGGCGACCCGCGAAACCTACCGCCCTCAAGCTGCTGCAGGGCAACCCCGGCAAGCGAAAACTCAAGAAGGACGGCCCCGCGCCGGCGCCGCTGGCGGAAACCCCGGACGCCCCGGAGTGGCTGGGGGAATGGGCCATTGAAATGTGGGACACCATTGCGCCCTGGTTGACCCAGACCGGGATCATGACCCGCACCGACACGCACAACCTGGCGGTCTTCTGCGCCGCCTATGAGCGGTGGCGGCTGGCTGAGGCAGAAGTGGCCAGCAATGGCATCACCGTCGTGGACGCCAAAGGCGTGCTCAAGAAGAACCCCGCCTGTACCGTGATCAATGAGGCGCTGCGTCAGCTGGCCAGCTTCGGGGCAGCCCTCGGGCTGGACCCGGCCAGCCGTGCGCGCCTGATGGGCAGCGGTGGGCCGGAGAAACCAGAAAACCCGTTCATCGTGCTCAAAGGAGGGCGGGCCTCGAAGTGAGTTAGGACATGGCCAGCTACCCGAACGTAAACGCGGCGAACAAGTACGCCCGCGACGTGGTGGCCGGCAAGATCGCAGCATGCAAGTACGTGCGCCGGGCCTGCCAGCTCCACTTGGATGACCTGGCCAAGTCGAAGAAGCGCGGCTTTCGCTGGACCTTCGACCGCGACACAGCCGAGCAGGTGGCGGTGTTCATCCAGCTGCTGCCGCACGCCAAGGGCAAATGGGCGGCGCTGCGCGAGCTGATCAAGCTTGAGCCGTGGCAGCTGTTCATCTTCTGCAGCATCTTCGGTTGGGTCGATAAGAAGACCCGCCGCCGCCGGTACCGCGAGGTTTACATCGAGGTGCCGCGCAAGAACGGCAAGAGCGTGCTGGCGGCCGGCGTCGGCCTGTACATGCTGGTCATGGACGGGGAGTTCGGCGCCGAGGTGTATTGCGGTGCGACCACTGAGCGGCAGGCCTGGGAGGTGTTCAAGCCGGCACGGCAGATGGTGCGGCGCACGCCCGAACTGGTCGAAGCCTTTGGCATCCAGGTCGCGGCAAAAAACCTGTCGGTGATCGGTGACGAAAGCAAGTTCGAACCGCTGATCGGCGACCCCGGCGACGGTCAGTCGCCGAGCTGTGCCATCGTGGACGAGTTCCACGAACACACCTCGGCCGCGCTCTACGAAACCATGCTGACCGGCATGGGCGCCCGCGATCAGCCGATGATGTTCGCCATCACCACGGCGGGCTACAACATCGCCGGGCCGTGCTACCTGCAGCGCGCTCAGGTGATCGATAAGCTGGAAGGGACGGTGCCGAACGACGAGTTGTTCGGGATCATCTACACGATTGACGAGGACGACGACTGGAAAGACCCGGCAGTCCTACGCAAGGCCAACCCCAACTATGGCGTATCGGTCGGGGCTGAGTACCTGCTGAAACGCCAGGCTGATGCGACGCGTTACCCGTCACGGCAAAACGCGTTCAAGACCAAGCACCTCAACATCTGGGTAAGCGCCAAGGAAGCCTGGTTGAATATGGCCGACTGGGAGGCGTGTGGTGACCCCACGCTGACCCTGGATCAGTTCTTGGGGCAACGCTGCTGGATTGGCATTGACCTGGCCAGCAAATCGGATATCTGCGCGGTGTCGCTGGTGTTCCTGGACAAGGTGGAGCTGGTCCCGGGGAGCGGCAAGTGGGTCAACCGCTGGACCATCTTCTGCAAGTCGTTCTTGCCCGAAGGCGCGATAGAGCGGGGCGGGCCGAACAAGGCCGCTTACGAGGCTTGGGCCAATGCCGGGCTGCTGGAAATCTGCGACGGCGAAGAAATGGACTTCGACCTGGTGCGCGACATGGTGGGCGAATTCGCTGGCATGTTCGACGTGCAGGAGGTGGCCTACGACAAATGGCGCGCCACCCAGCTGGCCCACCAGCTGCAGAAGGACGGCGCCGAGGTAGTCGAAATGGGCGGCGGCGTGGCCAGCATGAACTTGCCCATGCGCGAGCTGGAAGCGGCGCTGCTGTCCGGTCGCGTGCGCCACTGCAGCGACCCGGTATTGGCCTGGCAGGCCGGCAACGTCGTGGTGCGTCCGTTCAAAGGCTGCATCACGCCGATGAAGGCCGACGAAGGCAAGACCGACATGCGCAAAATCGACGGCATTGTCGCCGCGCTGATGGCGATGAACCGCGCCATGGTCAGCGAATTTGAGCCGGAAGGGCTGTTGGCCAGCCTTACCGAAGACGACCTATTAGCTATGTGAGCCCCTACGATGAAATGGCTTCCTGAATCTATCGGGACGGCAGGCTTTTGCCTGTTTGTCGCGGGCCTCTACGTCCAGTTCGGGGCGGGTGTGGCCCTGATGGTCGGTGGCGGCCTGCTGTTGGCCGGCGCCGCCAAGGCGGTGTGGCGATGATCCTGGGCGCGATGTTCGAGCAGCGCAGCAGCCTGGAAGTGCCCAGCACCCCTATGAACAGCAAGGAGCTGACCGAGTACCTGTTCGAAGGGCAGGGCATCAGCGTCAGCCCGGCTTCGGCCATGCGTCTGACGGCGGTGTATGCATGCATCTACGTGCTGTCCAGCTCCATGGCCCAGTTGCCGCTGAGCGTGTTGCGCAAGGTCAACGGGCGGATCGAGGTGGCCACCGACCACCCGGCCCATTACCTGCTGCACGATGAGCCGAATACCTGGCAGACCTCTTACCGCTGGCGGGAAACCAAGCAGGCCCATGTGCTCGGCTGGGGCAACGGCTACACCCGAGCGGTGCGCAGTCGTCGCGGTGAATTGCTGTCGCTGGAAATGCACGAACCGCAACACACCGAGCTGGTGAAGAACGGCAATCGCTGGGTGTACTCGACCCAAGACGAAGACGGCGCGCCGCTGGCGGTGTCGCCTGAGGACATGATTCACCTGCGCGCCATCGGCTCGCACCGGCGCATGGGGATCAGCCCCATCCGGCAGAACGCCGACACCATTGGCCTGGGTATGGCTACGGTGCGCTACGGCAAGGAGTTTTTCGAGGGTGGCGGCCGGCCTACGGGCCTGGTCACCGTCAAGGACGGGAAGCTGGACAACACCAGCTGGGAGCGCCTGAAAACGGTCTGGCGTGCCGCCGTGGAACGGCTCAAGCGTTCGGACAACAAGACCCTGCTATTGCCTGCCGACCTCGATTACAAGGCGCTGACCATCGCGCCCGAGGATGCGCAATTTCTCGAGACTCGCAAGCTGACCCGCAGCGAGATTGCCAGCATCTTCAACGTGCCGGCGCACATGATCAACGACCTGGAAAAGGCCACGTTTTCCAACATCAGCGAACAGGCCATCCAGTTCGTGCGCCACACAGTCATGCCGTGGGTGAAGAATTGGGAGGAAGAAGTTAACCGCCGCGTCTTCACCCGCGCCGAGCGCATGGCCGGCTACTACGTCAAGTTCAACCTGGCTGGCCTGTTGCGCGGCACCCCAAAAGAGCGCGCCGAGTTCTACCGCATCGCCATTCAAGACGGTTGGATGAGCCGCAACGAAGTGCGCGTGCTGGAAGACCTCAACCAGCTGGAAGGCCTCGACTCGATGCTGCTCAACGTCAACACGCAGCTGCTCGGCGCCGACGGCAAGCCGTTACCCGTAACGAAGCAGGAATAACCCATGAGTGAATTCGAACAACGCATGCTGCAGGCGCAGCATTGCGAGCTTCGTGCTGTCCAGCCGGATGAGCAGGGCAGCGCGCCGAAGATCGCCGGCTATGCCGCTGTCTTCAACCAGCGTAGCGACCTGCTGGGCGGCACCTTCGTGGAGATCATCGCCCCGGGCGCGTTCGATGACGTGCTGAATCAGGACACCCGGGCGCTGTTCAACCACGACCCTACCTACCTGCTGGGCCGCACGGCCAGCGGCACGTTGCGCCTGACCGTGGATGAGCGCGGCCTGGCCTACGAAATCGATACGCCCAATACGCAGACCATCCGCGACCTGGTGGTCGAGCCGCTGCGCCGTGGCGACATGAGCGGCAGCAGCTTCGCCATGCGCGTGGCCAAGGGCGGCGATACCTGGCACGAGGAGAAAGACGGCCTGATCGTGCGCACGATCTTCAAGATCGCCGAGCTGCGCGACGTAGGGCCGGTGGCGTTCCCGGCTTACCCCGACTCCAGCGCTGCCCAGCGCTCCCTGACTGCCTGGAAGCAGGCGCAAACCGAAGGCGACGAAGCCCGCGCACATTTCGAGCGCGAGGCCCGCGAGCGCCTGCTTGACCTAACTGAACTGTGATCCCAAGGGGGAGCTATGACCCTGCAACAAATGAAAGAAGCCTATAACAAGCTGTCGGCCGAAATGCGCTCGCTGCATGACACCACCCCGGACGACGGTTGGACTGGCGAAGTCCGCAGCAAGTGGGAAGGCATGAAAGCCGACCTCAAGGGGCTGCGCGAGAAGATCGAGCGCGAGGAAGAACTGCGCGCCCAGGATCAGAGCTTTGTCGAAGGTCTGGACCGTGATCGTCCGGCCGGCGCGCCGAAGAACGAGGCGGAGGCCGAGCAGCGCAGCGCCTGGGATAACTGGGTGCGTCGCGGCCTGGAGTACCTGACCCCCGAGCAGCGTTCCGTGGTTCTGGAAATGCGTGCTCAAGGTACCAATCCGAACGAGGCGGGTGGTTTCACCGTGCCGACCACCCTGCAGGCCAAGGTGATCGAATCGCTGGTGACCTACGGCGGTATTGCTTCGGTGTGCCAACTGCTGCAGACCGACAACGGCGCGCCCATCGCCTGGGCCACCAGCAACGGCGGCGAGGAAGAAGGCGAGCTGATCGGCGAGAACAAGCCCGCCGGCGAAAAGGATGTCGAGTTCGGGATGGGCACCATGGGGTCGCACACCATCAGCTCTAAGATCATCCGCGTCTCTGAACAGCTGCTGCAGGACTCGGGCATTGACATGGAAGGCTACCTGGCCGGCCGCATCGGTAAGCGCGTGTCGCGTACCCGTAACCGCCTGATCGTCCAGGGCACCGGTAACGGCGAAACCGCCGATGCGCCGGCGCAGCCGAAGGGCCTGGAATACTCGACCCCTCAAGGTGCCATGACCGCCAAGGCCACCGCCTTTACCTGGCAGGAGGTCAACAGCCTGATTCACTCCGTTGACCCGGCGTATCGTGCGGCTGCCAAGTTCCGCTTGGCGTTCAACGACAAGACGCTTCAGGCGATGGAAGAAATGGTGGACGCCAACAATCGCCCGCTGTGGCTGCCTGGCATCGACAGCGACCGTCCGGCCACCATCCTCAAGCATCAGTACGTGATCGATCAGGCCGTCGCCGATATCGGCGCCGGCAAGAAATTCATGTACGCCGGCGACTTCAACGAACTGGTGCTGCGCGCGGTCCGTAGCCTGACCCTCAAGCGCCTGGTGGAGCGTTACGCCGAGTACGGCCAGGTCGGTTTCCTGGCGTTCGTGCGCTTCGGCCTGGTGCTGCAGGACACGGCCGCCATCAAGCACCTGGTGGGCAAGACCGCCTGACGGGAGGGTGGCCCATGCTGACGCTTGAGCAGATCAAGAGCCATTGCAAGCTGGAGCTGGACGAAACCGAGGAAGACACGCTGCTGCAGGCCTACGCCCGCGCAGCGCGTCGCCAGGTCGAGAAGGACAGCGGCCGGCGGTTGTACTGGGTCACGCTGCCGGCCGACGCGCCGGCAGATGCGACCGGCGATGAAGCCTACCTGCGTGGGCTGCTGCCGATCGATGCGCCAGAAAACGCGTTACCCGTAACGGATGACGTGGCACTGGCCATGCTGCTGTTGGTTGCCCACTGGCACCGCAACCGCGAGCCGGTCACCGAGTCGACCAGCAACGGCACCAAGGCGATGCCGCTGGCCTATGACGCCCTGGTGCAACCTTACCGCTGGTTCACGCTGTGAGGGAGCCGGAAGCGGGCGAACTGCGCACCCGGGCGGTGGTGCGCATCCGCAACGACACGCCCAGCGGTCCCGGCCTGGACTCGCATTTTGAAGAAGTGGCCAAGCGGTGGTGCAAGATCGAGCCGTTAGGCACGGCCACCTACACCGGTTCGGTGCAGACCGGTACGACCATCACGCATCGCATCTATTGCCGGTTCGTGCGTGACCTGGACACGCGGCATGAACTGGTCGCCGGTGGCCGGGTATTCCGCGTCAAGCGGGCTACCGGCATGCGTGGGCGACAGGTGTGGTCGGTGATCGAGGTCGAGGAACTGCAGGCGGTGAATGCGCCGGCGGGAGGTGGTCGTGGCCAACTCCGTTTCGATTGACGGCTATTTGCATGTCGAGGGTTTCGACAAGTTCGACCAAGAGGCCTTCAACAAGCGAAAGATCCGCGCCGGCATGCGCAAGGTTGGCCAGCTGATAGCCGGCCGAGCGCAGATGAATTTGGCGCTCGGCGGTGGCCAGGAGGGTTACCCCGTCAACCGGACCGGGGCCACCACCGAGTCGATCAACTTCAAGCTGTCCAGGTCGGGCTTTTTGGTGCGGATTGCGCCCAACAAGACCGCGAGCATGAAGGAGTATTACCCGGCTTACCTGCACTACGGCGTTCGCCGCAAGACGGGGGGCGGGTGGCGGATCAGGCCCCGCGACAACTACATGACCGACGCCCTGGTCGACAGCCGCGACGAGGTGCGGCGCATCCTGCAGCAGGCCTTTGCCGCCGCGCTGCTCAACTGAGTACCTGACATGAAAATCACGCCTGTGATCGAGCAGCTGCGCGCCTATGCGTCTGGCTTCGAAGGGCGCGTGGCCGGCGGACTGGATTGGGACCCGACCGCCGACAGCGCCAAGATGCCCCCGCCGGCGGCCTATGTGATCGCCGTTGGCGACTCGGCCGACGAGCCGCAAGCGCAGAACGTTTACACCCAGGCCGTGCGCGACGTCATCGACGTGTGTGTCGTGCTGCCGACCGATGATGAGCGCGGCCAGTCGGTAGCCGACGTGCTGCACGACGTGCGCGCCCAGCTGTGGCGTGCCCTGGTGGGCTTCGAGCCGGACGACGAATCGGGGCCGCTGCTGTACGACGGCGGTCAACTGTTGCTGCTCGACCGCGACCGCATGGTCTACCGCTATCGCTTCTATGCCGATTTCCAGCTCGGCCGCTGGGAGCAAACCGGCGAGGGCAAGCCGCAGACCTGGCAGGAATGGCAGCTGGCCGGCCTGCCGGCCCTGGAAGGCATCGACACCCGTTTGGACTTCCTCAACCCCTTAAAAGACCCCAACGTCGACGCCCCCGGGCCAGACGGGCGGGTCGAGTTCATTACCCGTGAGGACTTGAACCCATGACCACCATTCACTTGAAACCGGCCCCGGGGCGCGATTGCCCGCTGCCGGATCAGCCGGGCAAGTACCTGCCCTCCGAGGGCGCCGTAGTGCCCCGTGATGCCTATTGGGAGCGCCGTATCATCGACGGCGACGCCCTGGAACAGAAGACCACCACCCGGGGGAGCAAAGCGCGATGAGCGTCAGTTTCAGCAACATCCCCAGCGACATTCGTGTGCCGCTGTTCTATGCCGAAGTCGACAACTCCATGGCCAACAGCGGCGGGTCCAGCCTGCGTCGGCTGATCGTCGGCCAGGTCAACGACGACGCCGACAGCGAGGAAATCGGCCGCTTGGTGCTGGTGTCGAAGACCAGCGACGCCAAGGACATTGGCGGCACCGGCTCGATGCTGGCCGCCATGCATGCGCGTTGGCGGGCCATCGACGTGGCCGGCGAGGTCTGGTGCCTGCCACTCAAGGTGGCCACCGGCGCGGCTGCTACGGCCACCGTTACCGTAACGGGCAGCGTCGCTACGGCCGGCCTGGTCAATCTGTACGTGGCTGGCCAGCGTGTGCGCGCCGATGCCGTCGTCGGGGCCTCGGCCGAGGCCGTGGCGGCCAGCTTGGCGGCGGCCATCAATGCCGCCATCGACCTGCCGGTGACGGCCACGGCTGCCACCGGCGTGGTCACCCTGCAGGCCAAGTTCAAGGGCGAGCTGGGCAACGATATCCAGGTGCAGCTGAACCGCCTGGGGCGGGCCAATGGTGAGACTACGCCGGCCGGCCTGACGCTGGTGGCCACGGCCATGACCAACGGTGCCGGCACCCCGGCTGTATCGGCGGCGTTGGCCGCGCTGGGCGACGAAGAATTCGAGTTCATCGCCCAGCCCTGGACCGATGCCGACACGCTGGGCGCCTGGAAAACCGCCATGGACGACAGCGCCGGCCGCTGGTCCTGGGCGAAGCAGCTCTATGGCCATGTGTACAGCGCGCAGCGCGGCACGTTGGGCCAGCTGGTTGCTGCCGGTCGCCTGCGCAATGACCCGCACGTCTCCGTGCATGGCTTCGAGCGCGGTGTGCCGCAGCCGGCGTGGGAAGTCGCGGCGGCCTGGGCGGCGCGCACTGCCGTGTTCATCAGCGCCGACCCGGCGCGGCCGACGCAGACCGGCGCGCTGACCGGTATCGACCCGGCGCAGGCCAGCGACCGCTTCACCCTGACCGAGCGGCAATCGCTGCTGACCAGTGGGGTGGCCACTGCCGTCTACAACGGCGGCAGCTACCGCATCGAGCGGGCCGTTACGACCTACCAGCGTAACGCCTATGGCCAGCCGGATGACTCCTATCTGGACAGCGAGACACTGCACCAGTCGGCCTATGTGATCCGCTACCTGCGCAGCATCATCACCAGCAAGTACGGCCGCCACAAGCTGGCCAACGACGGCACGCGCTTTGGCCCCGGCCAGGCCGTCGTCACGCCGAAGGTGATTCGCGGCGAGCTGATCGCCGCTTATGGCGCGCTTGAGCGTGAGGGCATTGTCGAGAACGCCGAGGCGTTCAATCAGTACCTGATCGTCGAGCGCGATCCGAAGAACCCGAACCGCCTGAGTGTGCTGTTCCCGCCGGACCTGGTGAACCAGCTGCGCGTGTTTGCGCTGCTGTACCAGTTCCGCCTGCAGTACCCGGATGCGGCGTAACCCTCATCGTTCAACCCCAGCCCGCCCAGTGCGGGCTTTTTTATGGGAGTGCCCTTCATGGGTCAGAAAGTCGCGGGCACCTGTTTTATCAAGGTCGACGGCGATCAGCTGGTGATCACTGGCGGCGTGGAATGTCCGCTGTCGGATAAAAAACGCGAAACCATCGTACTGGGCCATTTCAAGGAAGAGGACTTGATCCCCTATGTGGTGGTCGACGCGGTGAAAACCGCCAACTTCCCCCGGGCCAAGCTGGCCAATGGGATCAGCATGACCATCACCGCCGAGCTGGCCGACGGCTCGGTGTACGTGCTGAGCGGCGCGTACCTGGTGGACGAAACCAAAGTGACCGGCGATGACGCCAAGGTCTCGCTCAAATTCGAAGGCATCCAAGGAGACTGGCAGTAATGAGCACCACAACCCACGAACTCGCAACCCCGATCCAGGCCCACGGTGAAGAGGTCAAGGAACTGAATCTGCGCCGCCCGACCGTGCAGGAATGTCGGGCCATCAAGGTGCTGCCGTACAACATCGGCGGCGATGGTTACCCGGTGGTCGACCTCGAAGCAGCGGCCAAGTACATCGCCGTATGCGCCGCGATCCCGGCCAGCTCGGTCAACCAGCTGGACCTGCCGGACCTGAACACCCTGGCCTGGATCATCGTCGGTTTTTTCATGCCCCAAGATTCGAAGCAGTCGGCGGCCTGACCGAGCTGGCCTACGACCTCGCCTGGTGGTGGAAAGCCACCCCGGGCGAGGTGCTGGGCTGGACCCTCGACACGCTGTTCGAGAGTGAGGAAAACGCGTGGCGCATCAACGCGCTGAAAGGGGGAGGCGGTGGCGGATAAATTCCAACTCAAGGCGCTGATTACCGGCGTCGACAAGCTGTCCCCGGTGCTGAGCGGGGTACGCAAGAACGCCGCGGTACTGCGCAAGCAGCTGAACAGCTCGGGCTTGGGCAAGATCACCTTCGGCGAGGCCCTGCAGGGCGGGGCGATTGCTGCCCCGTTCGTCATGGGCGTGAAGGCGGCCATCGGCTTTGAAAGCGCCATGGCCGACGTCAAGAAGGTGGTCAACTTCGAGTCGCCGGCGCAGTTCAAGGCGATGAGCGATGACGTGCTGAACTTGTCCGAGCGGCTGCCCATGGCGGCCGAGGGGATTGCCAAAATCGTCGCCGCCGGCGGCCAATCGGGCATTGCCCGGGAGGAGTTGGCCAGGTTCGCCGAAGACGCTGTGAAAATGGGCGTCGCCTTCGACCAGACCGCTGAGGAGTCCGGCAGCATGATGGCGACATGGCGGACAGCTTTCCGCATGACCCAAGATGGCGTGGTGGAGCTCGCAGATCAAATCAACTACTTGGGGAACACGGGGCCAGTCAACACCAAGCAGCTCTCCTCGATCGTGACCGAAGTGGGTGCATTGGGCGAGGTGGCGGGCTTTTCGTCGGCGCAGATCGCGGCAATCGGCGCCACTATGGTCGGTGTGAAGCAGGATGTTGCTGCTACGGGCATCAAGAATTTCATGCTTGCCATGACCAAGGGCACGGCGGCGACCAAGTCGCAGGCCGAGGCCTTTAAGTCGCTGCGCCTGGACTCCAAGAAAGTCGCAGAGGGGATGCAGAAGGATTCGCAAGGCACCATGCTGGACTTGCTCAAGCGGATCTCTGAGGTGGACGCGGCCAAGCGTCCGGCGCTGCTGACTAATCTGTTTGGCAGTGAGTCGGTGGCGGCTATCACCCCGCTCTTAACCAACTTGAAGCTGCTGAAAAGCAACCTGGCCAGTGTCGGGGATTCGACAAAGTATGCCGGCTCCATGGAAGGGGAGTACACGTCGCGGGCGGCGACGACGGCTAACGCTTTGCAGCAGTTGCAGAACCGGGTCACGCGCCTGGGCATCACGGTCGGCAGCATGTTGCTACCACCGCTCAATGACTTCATGGCGACGGTGGGACCGATCATCAGCAGCGTGACCAGCTTGGCCGGGGCGCATCCCTGGCTGATCAAGGGCCTGCTGGGTGCGGCCGTGGGCTTCACCGTGCTGCGTTTGGCCACGGCCGGGGCCACGGCGGCCCTGGCCATGATGAACGGTGTCGCGAGCATGAGCCCGGTGGGCATGATCGTGCGCGGCATCGCCATTGCCGCCGGCATCCTGATCGCCAATTGGTCGACCGTGGCGCCGTACTTCCAAGCGGTGTGGGCCAAGATCAAGGCCCCGGCGCTGGCTGTGTGGGAGTGGATGAAAGCCGCTTTCGCCTGGTCGCCGCTGGGCCAAATCGTGGCCAACTGGGGACCGCTGACGCAGTTCTTCAGCGCGTTATGGGGGCTGGTGAAAGCGCTGTCGGTGCCGTTCTTGGGCTTCCTCAAGACAGTGTTTGCCTGGTCGCCACTGGGCCTGATCGTGGCGAACTGGGGGCCGCTGACGGCATTCTTCGGCGCGCTGTGGGAGGGGGTCAAGGCGCTGTCGGTGCCGTTTCTCGACTTCCTCAAGACGGTTTTCGAGTGGTCGCCACTGGGTCTGATCGTCAAGCACTGGGAGCCCATCACGGGCTTTTTCAAGGGGCTGTGGGACAAGCTTCGGCCCATCGTTGAGCCGATGATGAAGTTCCTGGGCTTTGACGGCGAGTCGAGCGGCGACGGCGTGATCAGCGCGGCGACGGCCAAGGTCAACGACTGGACTGAACAGCAGAAGGCGCGCAACGCCGCCGGCGAGCCGGTGCCGGGCGCATTGGTCAAGCCGATGGTGCAGCCGGTGCAGTTGATGCCGGAGGCCACCAGCGTGGCCAGCTTGATGCGTGCGCCGGATCAGCCGGGACCGTGGGCGTCGATGCCGCTGTCGGCCTCGCAGATGGCCGAGCATGCGCAGGAAAGCCTAGCCAAAGGGCTGACCCCGCAGGAGGCGGCGAAACGCGCTGAAATGGGCCTCCTGTCGCGTCCTGGGCAAACCAGTCTGTCGGCGCCGGCACCCGGTGCCCTGGCCGCGTCGCGGGGTTCCCTGGTGCAGCAGGCGACCCAGGCCAGCAAAGCCCAGCTGGAAGGGCAAATGGTCGTGCGCTTCGACAATGCCCCGCCCGGCATGCGGGTGGAGCAGGCCGACACCAACCAACCCGGGCTGCAGGTCAGCCCACAAGTGGGCTACCGATCCTTGGGGAGGGCGTCATGAGTACCTGGCGTGATCAGCTGCACCCGGCCTCATTCCGGGGCGTGCCGTTCCACGTCGACAGCGACAGCATGCCGGCGGGACGGCGTACACAGACGCATGAATACCCGCAGCGGGACAAGCCCCTGGTGGAAGACCTGGGCCGCGTCACGCGGGAAATCAAGCTGGCGGCGTTTGTGATCGGGGAGGACTGCTATTTTCAGCGTGACAACCTGCTCAACGCCCTGGACAAGCCCGGGGCGGGGGAACTGGTCCACCCCTGGTATGGCCGGCTGACAGCCACCGCGACAGTCTGCAGTGTCAGCCATGAGCGCCGCGAGGGCGGCATGGTCCGCTTTGACCTGGTGTTCGTGGAGGACGGCGAGAAGGGTTTTCCTGCCGGCGTGCCGAACACGGCGCGGCAGCTGGAGGACTCATCGGAAAGCCTGCTTGAGTCGGCGATTGCCCGGTACAAGGCCGCGATGGCGGTGGTCAACCGGGCGCGCCTGGCGGTGGTCGCGCTGCAGAATGGCATTGCCGGGGTGCAGATGGCCATTGCCTCGGAGCTTCGCCAACTGACTGGCCTGGTCAGCTCGGTCGAGGCGCTAGCCGACATGCTGATCAACGCCCCGGGCAACTTCGCGGCGATGATCCGGGGGCAGTTCGCCAGTGTCGGCGGCAGTTCGCGGTCGTCCGGCTATCGCTGGGGGGCGTCGAGCGGCGGCGAGTCAGCCAGTCTGGAGGCCGACCCGGAGTTTGCCCGTACCGTCGCGGCGCTGCCCGAGGCTACGCCGGAATTTTCAACCTTCGCCGAGTCCAGCCGGGCCATCACCGGCCAGGTGGAGCAAGCCCGCCAGTTGGCCAACGCTCCGCCGCCGGCCGGTGGAACAGACACCGTCGCCGTGGTCACCGCTGCCCGCGAGCTGATGCGCGATGCGCTGATCGTACTGGCCGTGCGCGAAGCGGTGGCCATGCCGGTGGTACAGGCGCCCGAGCCGTTGACCGGATTCGCCACCCTGGAGCAGCAGGTGGTGACCCCGATCCAGCGCCCTGAGGTGCCGGTGACGGCCGACGTGGTTGCGCTGCGTGACGCCATCAGTGACGCGCTGTGGATGGCCGCCCTGGCGTCGCCGGTCGAGCACGTCGAGCGGCTGGAGGTGGTGCGCAACCAGGTACGGGCACATCTGACCGAGGTGGCCCGCGCCGGCGTGCGGCTGAGCGAGGTCACCACACGGGAAAGCCTGCCGGCGGTGGTGCTGGCGTACCAGCGCTACGGCGATGCGACCCGCGCCGAGGAAATCGTTACGCGTAACAAGGTGCAGCACCCGGGGTTCCTACCCGTAGGGGCGTTGACCATCGCTCGAGAGTGAAACCATGGACCATCAAAACGCTGTCACGCTGAGCGTGAACGGCCTGGATTATCGAGGCTGGAAGAAAGTCAGCATCAGTGCCGGCATCGAACGCCAGGCTCGGGATTTTCGCCTGGGTGTGACGTGGAGCTGGCCGGGCCAGGTGCAGGAAATCCCGGTGCGCCAGGGCGACCACTGCGAAGTGCGGATCGGCGCCGACCTGGTGCTGACGGGCTGGGTGTTCGGCACGCCGATCAGCTACGACGCCCGCAGCGTCGAACGGTCGGTCGCCGGCCGCTCGCTGACTGCCGACCTGGTGGACTGCTCGGCGGTGAACAAGCCCGGCCAGTGGCGCGGGCAGAGTGTGCAGAAGATCGTGCAGGCGCTGGCCGAGCCCTACGGGGTGCGGGTGCTGAGCGAGGTGGCGGAAACCACCAAGCTGGCCGACCACCAGATAGAGCCCGGCGAAACCGCCTTCGAGTCCATCGACCGCCTGCTGACGCTGTCGCGGCTGCTGTCGACCGATGACGCCCGGGGGCGGGTGGTGATCATCAAGCCGGGCAGCGCCGGCCGCGCCGTCGACCGCCTGGAACTGGGGCAGAACCTGTTGACCGGCAGCGCCGAGCTGGATTTCTCGGGGGTGTTTTCCGAGTACCGCGTCACTGGCCAGCGCTCGGGCACCGACACTGACTACGGCGCGGCGGCTAGCGAAGTGAAGGCCGGCGTCACCGATCCGCGTGCCTCACGGCGCCGGGTGCTGCTGATCCACGAAAGCGGCCAGATGACCCCGGAGCTGGCCCAGGCGCGGGCCAACTGGGAGCGCGGCAGCCGGATGGGTAAGGCGCTGACCCTGCGTTACAAGATCCAGGGCTGGCGGCAGTCCACCGGCGCCCTGTGGGTGCCGAACATGATCGTGCGCGTGGTCGATCCGCTGATCGGTATCGACCGCGACATGCTCATCAGCGAAATCGAGTACGTGCTCGATGACGCCGGCACCGTGGCCAACATCGTGGTAGGCCCGCCGGATGGCTTCGACCCCGAGCCGAAAGACCCGCACAAGTCGCGCAAGCTCAAGAAGGGCGGCAAGGCCGACAACTTCGAATACCTCATCCCCGCCGACTGGAAGCCTGGCCAATGAAACCCATGAGAAATTTTCTCGCCCGGGGTGTGGTCGCCCTGGTCGATGCCAGCCGCAAGCTGCAGGGCCTGCAGATGCGCCTGACCGCCGACGAAGTGAAAGACGGTATGGAGCACTTCGAGCCCTACGGCTTTACGTCCAACCCGCTGCCCGGCGCCGAGGCCCTGGCAGCGTTCCTGGGCGGCGACCGCTCCCATGGGGTGGTCGTCTGCGTCGCCGATCGGCGCTTTCGCCTGCAGGCGCTCAAGAGCGGTGAGGTGGCTATTTACACCGACGAGGGCGACTGCCTGCACTTCAAGCGTGGCCGCTTGATCGAGATCCAGACGCTGACGCTCAAGGTCAAGGCCGATACGGCCGTGGAGTTCGACACGCCAGTGATTCGCACCACGGGCCAGATCGTGTCGCAGGGCGACCAAGTCGCCGCCGGCGTTAGCCAGGTCAACCACCCGCATGAGGGCGTGGCGAAGGGCAACCAGCAGAGCGGTAAGCCGGTGGTGACGGTATGACGCTGCTCGCTGCCGAGTCCGAACGCGCCTGGCAGCGCGCCGTGGTGATCAGCCTGTTGACCTGGCGCCGCGCCGACGACGGCGACCTGCTGGACGACGACCAGCGTTACGGCTGGTGGGGCGACACGTTCCCGACCCTGGCCAATGACCGCATCGGGTCACGCCTGTGGCAGCTACGCCGGCGCACGCTGACCTACGACACGGTGCGCACGGCCGAGGCGTTCGCCCGCGAGGCGCTGCAGTGGGCGGTGGATGACGACCGGGTGAGCGCCGTTACGGTAACGGCGTCGCGCAAGGTCGACCGCCTCGACATGCAGGTGCGGGTCGGCCTGCGCGATGGCCCGGTGATCGATGTTCAACTAGACAACCTGTGGCAGGTGATCAATGCCGTTTGAAATCCCAACATTGCCCGCCCTGGTGGCCAGGGCACAGGCCGATTTGGCCGGTGGCAGCGCCCTGGTCCGTTCTGACGCCGAAGTGCTGGCCCGCGTGCTGGGCGCGGCGTCGTCCGGCCGCTACGGTCACCAGCGCTACATTGCCGACCAGATCCTGCCGGACACTGCCGACGACGAAACCCTGCTGCGCATGGCCCAGGCGCGGCTTAAACGCGGCCGCCTGG
This sequence comes from Pseudomonas carassii, assembly GCF_036324045.1. NCBI lineage: Bacteria > Pseudomonadati > Pseudomonadota > Gammaproteobacteria > Pseudomonadales > Pseudomonadaceae > Pseudomonas > Pseudomonas carassii. The sequence continues at coordinate 66,854 of NZ_JAZDCT010000017.1, forward strand.
AGGCCGTGAAGGCGAGCGGGGCGGCAACCTTCACCGGCGCCGCCTCGGCGCTGCTCGATGCCGGCACGCTGCTGCAGCGCGATGACCAGGTGCTGTTCAGGGTGCGGGCTTCGGTCAAGTTGACCAGCACCGAAGGCGTCGCCCAGGTTGAGGCCCTGGAGCCGGGCGAGCTGGGCAACACGCCCGCCGGCACGCAGCTGCGCCTAGTGTCGCCGGTACTGGGCGTCAATGACACGTTCACTGTGACGGCGCCGGGCCTGACCGGCGGCACCGAGCAGGAGAGTATCGAGGCCCTGCGCGCTCGGGTGATCCGTTCGCACCGGGTCATTGCCCACGGCGGCAGCAAGAGCGATTACGAGACCTGGGCGCTGGAGGTCGCCGGGGTGACCCGGGCCTGGGTGGTGCGGCGCTGGGTAGGACCGGGCACGGTGGGGGTGTTCTTCGTGCGCGATGGCGATATCGACATCATCCCGAACGCCGAAGCTATCGCCGCAGTGGCCGCCTACATCGAGCAGGAGCGGCCCGTCACGGCCGAGGTGTACGTGCTACCGCCGGCAGAGAAACCGGTGCAATACCAGCTGTCAGTCACCCCGGACAGCAGTGCGGTACGCCGCGCCGTGGAAGCCGCCCTGGTAGACCTGCACAACCGTGAATCGGAGTTGGGCGCCACGTTGCTGGCCACCCACATCGCCGAGGCTATCAGCGGCGCGGCGGGTGAGCGCGATCACAAGGTCATCAGCCCTGCCGGCGACGTGCAGGCCGCCGCTAATGAGCTGCTGACCTATGGGGGTGTGCTGTGGTCGTGAGGACGGTGGAGGACTACTACGCCCAGTTGTGCGCGCTGCTGCCGCCGGGGCCAGCCTGGGATCGCGAGCTCAACCCCGGCGTCGACCAGGTGCTGCAGGCCGCGGCCCAGGAGCTGGCCACCGAGGACCGCCGCGCTGCCGACCTGCTGGCCGAGAGCGAGCCCGCCACGGTGCGCGAACTGGTACCCGATTGGGAGCGGGTCATGCAGCTACCCGACCCTTGCATGGGCGATTCGCCGGCGTTTGCTGATCGGCAATTGGCCGTGCGCCGTCGGCTGCTGGAGGTCGGTGGGCAGACGCCGGCCTACTTCGTGGAGCTGGCCTTTTCGCTGGGCTACCGCAATGCCCGCGTGATCGAGCACCGGGCGCCGCGCTTCGGCCGGTCGCGCTTCGGCTCGGCCCGCTTCGGTACCTGGGGCGCACAGTTCATGTGGACCCTGGAGACGGGGCCACGTCTGGCTCAGGGCAGCCGCTTCGGATTCAGTAATTGGGGCCAAACCTTCGGCGGTGCTGCCAACGGCGCGCTGGAATGCCTGGTTAGCCGCGCCGCCCCCGCGCACACCCTTGAAACCATTACCTACGGATAACGCGATATGGACTACCCGAAACGCATTCCCAACGTCGGCCTGGTCGGCGGCAAATTCGTTGACGAAAACGTCAGCACGGGCCTGCCTGGCTCGCTGATCCCGTCCGCATGGGGTAACGCGGTCACTGACGAGCTGTTGGCCGTGATCAAGGCCGCCGGCCTTGCGCCAAGCGAAGACAACAACGCCCAGCTGCTGCAGGCGATCCAAGGCCTTGCCGCAAGTGACATTAAACGCGCCGTGCGCGTGGCTACCACGGGACCTATTGCTCTGTCTGGCCTGCAGACGATTGACGGCGTGGCCTTGGCCGATGGTGACCGGGTGTTGGTGAAAAATCAGGCCAATGCCGCGCAGAACTGGATTTACACGGCATCTGCTAACGCATGGGCGCGGTCGCTGGATGCGAACGAGAACGCGGAATGCACCCCGGGTCACCTGATCATCGTGCAGGCTGGCACGGCCTACGCCGGTACCATGTGGCAACTGACCAACACGCTGCCGCCGCAGGTCGGTACCACGCCGCTGACCTTTGCCATCCTGTATGGCAAAACGGGCGTAGCGGCGGGCGACTACCGGAAGGTTAGCGTCGATGCACTGGGCCGTGTGACGGCGGGAGCCAATCCGACCACGCTGGCCGGGTACGGCATCGTTGATGCTGCGCCCCTTGATAGCCCGGTCTTGACCGGTACGCCCACGGCGCCGACGCCAGCCCCGCTGGATGTCAGTCAGAAGCACGCAACGACGGCATTTGTTTATGCGGCTCTGCACGGCTTGGCCGGTGTTGATGTGGCGGGTGCCGGTGAGTTTGTGCTGACTGATGACCAAGCGGGCAAGGGGATGATTTACCTGACGGGCGCCCTGACCGGCGACCGTACGATCATCCTGCCGCGAGGGGTGAGGCGCTACACGATCCGCAATGCCACGTCGTACCCCTTCAAACTCACGGTGAAGATGAGCATCGGGGCGGGCGTAGTGATTACCCAAGGCAGGATCTCGAGTGTCTTTACAGACAACGCGAACACCTTCCTCGCGCAGACCGATTTTGCCGGGGCGGCACTGACCGATACGCCGACCGCTCCCACAGCGGCTGTGGGCACGAATACCGACCAAATCGCGACGACGAAGCACCTTCGCGACACGCTGGGCGCGCATGGCCTGGGCGTCTCCAAGGTTCTAAAAGGGGATATCGATGCGCTAGGGGCGCCCAGTGGTTTCTACTCGTTCAGTGCCGGAACAACGGGGTTTGCCGAGTATTCGTCGCTGATCAAGCTGCCATATGTCGACGACCGCTTCAGCGCTCAGATCGGCCTTGTGCTCAGTGGCGCAGAGCCGAAACTGGCGTTTCGTACTTGTTATCAGCCCAACGAGTGGGGGCCGACTCGGTACGCCTGGCATGACGGCAACTTTAACCCGGCAACCAAGTCAGACCGGGCCACCACGTACAGCAAGCTGGAAGCCGACGCCGCAGTGCGGAACACGTTAAACGCCTATGGCCTTGGCGCTACTAACACTGGCTCTGTGAGCGCTGCTAACCAGTTGCCGACCCTGTCGTCGGGGCATTACTACTACCCTGCCGAACTCTCGCCTTACGGTGCATATGCGTTCGTGCAGCGCACAACATACGCTGGCAATCGTGGTTTCGAGGTCGCGAACATTCCCTACACGGACCGTTTCATGGGGCGTAGCAGCAATGCCGATGGTTCATGGCGTGCGCCTGTTGAGCTCGCGACAGTACCGGCTTTGCAAGCCGGGGTTGAAGGTATTTTGGCTGGCTTGTCGATCAACAAAGCGCCTAATGGATACATCAAATTTCCGGCCTCTATGGGCGGGCTGATCTTGCAATGGGGCAACGTAGCGCCAGTCCCTGCCGCTGGCACTACGATTACATTCCCGATGGCGTTCCCTAACACCGTGTTTGGGGTCTACCCCAGCATCATTACCCCGACGACGGACGACTACGAAATCATGGTCTCGAATGTGGGCCTGCAGAACTTCGTGCTTCGCTCCCATGCGGTGCAAATCCCCAATGCCTATTGGTTTGCAATCGGCTGCTGATCAGGAGTTGAAATGAAAAAGTTTTACAGTGCCGGCACCGGCGGCTTTTACGGTGAAGATGTGCACGGTCCGCGTCTGGTTGAGGGAGAGGGTGGCGAGCTGATCGCAAACCCTGATTGCGGAATCCCGGTGGATGCTGTCGAGATCAGCAGCGAGGAGCACGCCGAGCTATTGGCTGGGCAGAGCAGTGGCAAGCGGATCACGGCAGACAAGACCGGTTTTCCTGTACTGACTGACCCGCTCCCGCCCACGCAGGAAGAGGCGGCTGCAATGGAGCGGCAATGGCGCGACGGCGAGCTGCAGGCCGCTATCTGGCTGCGTGAGCGTCACCGGGATCAGCAGGAGATTGGCGCCGGTACATCGCTGGCGGCGGATCAGTTCAAGGCGTTGCTGGTGTACATGCAGGCCCTGCGTGACTGGCCCCAGTCGGAACAATTCCCCGAGATCGAGCACCGGCCTGTCGCGCCGCCCTGGATCGCCGAACAAACCCAATGAAGCCCCGCACAGTCGGGGCTTTTTCTTGCCTGGAGAAAACCATGACTCACTTGCTTCCTCGCGGCGTGCGCAATCGCAACCCGGGAAACATCGATTTCAACCCCGCCAACGACTGGGTTGGCCAGATCGGTAAAGAGCCCGGCGGCCGATTCTGCATCTTCGACACGCCGGAGAATGGCATTCGTGCGCTCGGCAAGCTGTTGCAGACCTACTACAACAAGCACGGCCTGCGCACTGTGGCGGCGATCATCAAACGCTGGGCGCCGGAGATAGAGAACGACACCGATGCCTATATCCGCACCGTAGCGCAGCGCTGTGGCCTTGCCCCGAGCGATCCGATCAAGGACATCAAGAACCAGCAGGTCCTGGGCGGCCTGGTGCACGCGATCATCAAGCACGAAAACGCGAATTACGAGTACCCACCGGACGTATTCGCGGCAGGCCTGCGGAGGGCGTTAGCGTGAAGATCTGGGGCGTGCGGGTGGTCGCACTGCTAGGGGTAGTCGGGTCGTATTGGCTCGTCTACCAGCACGGTCGATCTGTGGAGCGTGCCGAGGCTACAGCGGCATCAGCGCAGCGGGACAGTGGCGACCGCCTGGCTGAAGTGCGGGGCGAGCGCGGGGAGCGGATAAAGGAGCAACAGCGCGTCGACGCGCAAGAGGAGGTGAGGGCACATGCTCAGAAACAACGAACGATCGCTGAAGGCGCTGCTGCTGGGGCTAATGCTGCTGGCCAGCGGCTGCGCGACGAAGCCGGCAAGCTTGCTGCCAACGTCGGTTGCCCCAGCACGGATCCCGCCATTGCCGTTCGAGGCGAAGCAGCCCGCCGCGCCGCTATGGTGCTCTCCGACTTGCTCGCACGGGCTGATGCGCGAGCGGGAGAGCTGGCGGCAGCGCTTGACCGCGCCCGAGTAGCGGGCCTGGCGTGTGAGCAGGCCTATGACAGCCTCAAATGAGGGGGTGTGTAGGCTTTAAAGCGAAGTTGCGATCGCAAGAGCCAACTGCTCATCAGTCATGTACGGTTGGTTAAAAGCCGAGTGATAGTAACGAACGGCTTGTTCGAACTGGGCACCTCGGATCTCTCCGCCTGATCCGATGTAAGCCAGCGCGTCGAGCTTTGCCGACTTCAAAGTTGAGGGCCCCCAGACCGTTAGCGCTGTGGTTCCGCCAATGATAATGAAGGGGAAAATTGTCGTGCCAAAGGTTGCACTTTCGAAAGGATTATTCGTTTCGTGGGCCATTGCAGGAGCGCAAGCATAGGCCAGAAAAAGCATGCCTAGAGTTCTCAAGAGTTCCATTCCTAACTTGCTTCCTGCTGCCCTGTCGAAGGAGGCCACCATAGCAGAGAAACAAGTTTCAGGTGTTAGGTACTGAGCGAGATAAGGCATCAGCGACCGGTGGTGGCAACGCTCTACCGCGCTCGAGTAGCTGGCCTGGCGTGCGAGGCGTCCTATAATGCCCTGACCAAGCCAGTAGAGTTGTGCCGTGAAGCGAACCATCGAAGGAATGATAGAGGCGGGCGAACCGCTTATTCGCGAGGCTATTGAGGCTCTGCGCACCTACCACAATGCTCAGGACACAGGAGCCCCGGCTGAAGAGGTTGAGCGCCTGCGTCAGATTGCAGAGTCGAGCTTTCAAGCGGTGACTGATTATCAGCTTTATGCTTTGGGTCATCAGCCGCTATCCCGCCATTGAGCTTTGTTTCGATCAACAGGGAATTGGGCTGTTATGGCCCGCAGGTCATTCACACGCAGCGATGGGTTGGACTGCTCGCTTGAGCCTGCCGAAGGCTTTAGGCAGCTCAAGCAGTAATGCTGCGAATCGTTCCGATTTGGGTCGTTTTCTGTGCTTGAAATGATTTCTTACAACTAGACCTTGGTATTATTTCTTTTTGCAGGAAGATCCGGATGAGCGGTAGTAAGCCCCAATTTCTTGCTCGGCGGACATTATGTAATCTCGCCGACATTTAGCGCTAGGCTTCGCGGGGGCTTTGGGGTGGTAGAGCAAGAGCAAAATCTGGTCATTGCTGACTGGACGGGTAGGTACCTTGGTGCGGGTGTGCTAAGAGAGTCAGAATATGATCAAGCCCTAGCAGTAGCCCAGCGTCTTCAGCATTCCGGCTTGGTAAGCTCAACAGAGTGGATTGCAATGGTTCGCCAGGCCAATGCAGCGCTGCTGATGTGCGCTGAAGGCGACTGGACTTAGCCGGTTTTGTCTTATCCAGAAAAGAAAAGCCCGCAGGGGAGCGCGGGCGAACGTAGGTGATCGGATGAGCCTTCACTGTGCAGGATTTGACGTGAAAAAAGCGTGAAGGCAAAAAGGCCAGAATCTCCCCTGGTTTCCTAGAGCTTCTAAAATCGGTTCCAAAACTGAAATTACGACCCTTGGGCTATGCGGCCTGTAGCCGAGCCACCTCGGGTTAGTTTTGGAATCGATTTTTGCGTTGACGCCTTGATAAATGGATGCTTATGGTACGGTCTTGAAAACCGTCGATGGGCAACTATCCTAGAGTTCGAATCTCTACGCTTCCGCCATATTCAAAGCCCTGACATTGTCAGGGCTTTTTGCGTTTTTGGGGTTGGAAAATGCCCGGGAGGGCGTTCTGGGAGGGGCGGGTGAGTGGGTTTTGATCGCATGTGGGCGGGCAGGGGCCTGGCGATAGCCTTACAGTGTTCCTGAGATCGAGCGCCGCCCGCGCGGCGCTCGATCTCTTAGGCGCTGCATCCCTTTCGGTGAGCACCTCGAAAGGCAGGCTTTTGGCGAGGTCTACGGTCACTTTCCTTGGAGTACCAGCGTCAGCTCGCTTCGAATTTTTCCATGTCTCTCCTCTGCGTAGAGGGGCGCCGATGTCCAGTCGTAAAACCATGCGGGCATTCTACGTTTTTCGTCCGGCTCGTTGGCATAGCGAGGAAATAGGTGGCAATGCAGTTCGGGCTCGGAGTTCCCAAGGATTTCATAGTTGATCCGCAGGGCTCCAGTAACCTGTAGCAGCGCATCTCCAAGTCGAGCCATGTCGAGGAGGTAAGCCGCCCTGGATTCTGAGTCCAGATCGTTCAGGCTGGGTACCACAGGGTCAGGCAGCAAGAGGCAATAGCCTTCAAGAAATTGCACATCGCCCATCACCGCCCAGCCTGATTGCATTCTGCAGATTACTTTGTCGTTAGCGCCGTTACGCGCCAGTTCCACACGCTGTGTAATCAGAGACATTTGGTCAGTCCACAATAAAGAGTTTGGCTCCAGTAGGCGTCGACGACCGGTGCGCCTGCGCATTGTCCCCCACTTGATAGCTCATGCCCGGCTGCAGTGTGAACGTCCGACCGTCCTCCAGTTCGGTGTCCAGTCGACCTTCCAGGCAGAACAGGATATGACCCTTCCGGCACCAAGGATCGGCCACATATCCTGGGGTGTACTCAACCCATCGAACCCGAACTTCCCCAAGCAGACAGGTACGCCAATACGCAGTACCGTTTTCGCCCGGATAAGCGACCGGATCGATCTTTGACCAGTTCGTTGTGCCAAACGGGATTGCTGTCAGCTCCATGACAACCTCGCAGAAACAGAGAGGCCTGAACCGTACCGATGAAATCGCTCTGCCGATAGGGACAGACCGCTGGGAATTTGGACATACAGACTGGTCAGCGAACCTGCCTCAGGGGCCAAGCTGCTTCAACACCGCCGCCACAATCGCTTCCGGCCTGTCTTCCTGCATCAGGTGGCCTGAATTCTCTACTCGGACGCAGGGCTGTCGGGAGATAAGCCCAGCAAGACGCTCCCCTTGGGGATAGGGAATCCAGGCGTCCTCCGAGCCCCAAAGTACCGATACGGGGCAGTCCAGCTTCCCGTAAAGCGGCTCGATTTCGTCGGTGTAGCGCTGATTCATCTGTGCGATCTGCCTGTAGAAGGCCGCCTGGCCAATCGGCCCCAGCCATGGAGCGCTGTACGCTTGCAGGGCTTCGTCACTGAGGGGGTTGGCCGCAGCGGTTTGCAGATAGGCTGCCAGCAGCGCTCGGTGCATGTAGTCGGGCATCCCGGAAAAGGCGGCCTCATATTGACGGACATGCTGAACGAAAGGAGAGCCCCAGGGTGCCAGGGCGACCGCATCAAAAATGGTGAGTGACGCATAGCGCAGGCCGTTAAGGTAGTACGCGCGCAGCGCTGTCGCGCCTCCAAAGTCATGGGCCAGGACATCAGGGCGCTCGATGCCCCATTCCTCGAAAAGCGAAGCCAAGACGTTGTTCTGGATCGCCAATGAAACGTCCTGGCCCTCTCTCATTTCAGACAGGCCATAGCCAACCAGGTCGAAGTAATACACGGTTCTGCGGTCAGCGAGATGAGGTATGACGCGCCTCCATACCTGCGAAGAGAAGGGGGTGCCATGGATGGCAACCAGCGGCGCGCCGGTCCCCATTTTCCCCCATCTGACGGTGTTGCCTTCGATGCTCGATGCGTAGGGTAGATCCAACATGGGCTCACCTCACATTGTCATTTAGCTAAATGACTATATGATGCAGGCATGGACAGATCAATACAGATGAAAGCGATGAGCAGTGAGGTCCGCATGGCGATACTTCGCTTGCTCGCAGCACCTCGTGACCACTTCGCTGAACAATGGTCGGCAGACCCCGTCGAGTTCGGCGTCTGCATGACTCTTATCGCGAGTGCGCTGGGTATTGCCCAGCCAACAGCGAGCCGTCACCTTGAGATTCTCAAGCAGGCGAGGTTCATCTCGGTTTCAAAGCAGCAAAAATGGTCGTACTGCAAGCGTAATGATGCCGAGATTCTCGAGTACCTAGAGTGGCTCAGGCTTGAGTTGTCGCCAGGTAGCAGTGTCTAGCCATTTGGATTCGCTGGTGTCTCGCAGTACAGCAGGCGATCCGCTTCACCGCAGGCCAACAAGGAGAGTGAGTGCCAATGGGCAAAAGGTTGGAAAGGGTCCGAGAGTGGCTCACGCCACCTCGACGTATCTGGGCAGGCGTAGGTCTGTTAGTCGCGTATTTTTTGATTCCAGCAGTCAGTCCAGGGGCGACGGTGGATTGGCTGATAGGGCCAGCAGCCGTTTTTCTCATGGGCGGCATCATGCCCGAGTCGACCAGAAAACAATAAGGCACTGATGTGCATCACGCAGGATCGGTGAACAAGCTCAGTTGATCTGCAGACTTCCTTTGGTGATGGCATGTTGCTACATTGCGCGCCGCCCATTTCCAAGGATTGAAGCTCAACATGAAACCAATGCTTTTTCTGGCAATTATTGCGACTAGCGCTGCTTTGAGCGGCTGCGTTGTCCAAAGCTCCTACAGTAAGACCATTGCTGTCACGAAGGATGCCGAGGGAAAAGTCGTGCAGACCGTTGAAACCGAGACTGTCGTTCAGCCTGGCCAGGGCTATCCAATGCGCCTTCAGTTGATCAAAGGCATTCAACCAAACTGATCAGTGTCTGTGGGTAGAACCCATCATCCGGCGGTTTCTTGTCCGGGTTGATCAGGGGCAGTTGTCCACAACTGCCCCTGGGCTCAAGCCGGTGGCTGATTCAGCAGGCTTGCTGGCTGGGACTGGTTGGACGTAGGTGCCTGTTTAAGTACAGGCCCGCCTGAAAGCTCAGCAAGGTGCGGTAGCCGGCGTACGCGACCAGAACGCATGACATGATGACCAGCAGGCGCGCATTGAAGATGCCCCCTCTGGCCACCAGCATGAATCCAAGGCCACAGAACAGCATGGTGAAGCCGACAAGGCCAGGCGCGCGGGTCCGCCTGGCGATACCGAAGATCATGAGTGTCTGGACGAGCGCCACAACGATCCAGTCTGCATAGAACGCCCATTCCCCCAAATGCATAAGCACATTTGCCTTGAGCGGGAAGGTGATGTTCGTGCCCCGTTTAGCAACGTGGGGATAGACTTCCCGGGTTTCAGCCGTGGATACAGGCTTGCCCGGCATCAGTTGGCGAGGGACGAAAAGCGTCATCGCATCTTCGAGGGCATACGCCCTGGGTTTGACTTCGTGATTCCTGATAACCCTGAGGACGTCCTCCGAGATGAAGGCGGCGTTATAGTTCAGGTCTTCGAAGCTTTCCGTGGGCGCAACTTTTTCGCGGGAAAGCTTAGGTTCGTTTGCAGGCTTCCCTGCATGGGTTACCGACTCGGTGGGGGTGTCCGGTGCACGCATCTCGGTAACGGCGAGGAAGGATGCCCCCATGGAGGCGACGGCGAGTGTGGCTGCGATCAGGAATTTCCAGAAGCCCACCCGCTGAAACATCAGCATGACAATGAACATGAGCGCGAACAGGATCAGGATCCCGCGCCCACCGCTGAATGACACGATCAGCAGGCCCAACAAGAGGAAGGTGCCGTTTTTCTTGGCCACACCGCCAAAGTACATATCCATCAACTGAAGAAACAAGGCCGAATACATGGCGAGGACCATCCAGGCTCCACCGTCAGTGGCTTTGTAACTGTACAGCGGGTAGTTCTCGACTACGTAGTGGAGGGAGAGTGTTCCCAATGAGCTGTAGATGTTCAGTGCCAAGAGGCCAAGGGTGCCAGTTGTAATAAGCAAGAGCACCAGCGTTGACAAGCGTTCACGGGTGGGTTGGAAATCGTCGAGCAGGCCGGCGCGTCGAGATACCCGATAGCCCAGGAAGGCGACGACGAGTGCGCAAACGATGTCGATGAATGCACCACCATTCAAATAGGTGGAAGTCAGGAGCGGATATTTTTCGGCGTCAAGATAACGACCGATGAACAAAATCTGGTAAGCCGTATAGCATCCAAGCGGTCCAACCAAGATCAGTGCTGCTTTCTTGGTATTGTTATTGAAAATTTTCATCCGTTAGGTTGTCCCATTTTTGAACACTCCATCATCAGTTGGCCCCTTTGATTGTAGTTGAGGATTGAGGGGGTAACGGCGGCTAGTTCGAGGGCTGCTGCGGTAGCAGCACCATCGGGGCAGAACAGAGAATCAGGAACAGAGCTTACGTAATCCAGCACGGGCTCGGAATGATGTCACATTCATTACGTCAGCATGCAGCCGTTCGTCATGGGCCATGGTGCTGGAGTCGTCAGGGTCTCTGGCGGAGCTCGTCGGGCGGTCATCTGGCAGGGCGCGGGGAGCGGACTCACTGCGGTGCTCGCGGTCTAAGCGTCGTCGACGCCCCTTCAGCCCTTCCCTGCACCCCGTTCAGGTAAGCCAGCATTGTTGTTCCTCCGTTGATGTTGCTCCCCGGTACTATTCTGCTCATGTAGCAATTCGTGCATGTGCGGAAGTTCCCGCGGCAATAAAAGAATGATCTTGCCTATTTGCTAATGAGAATACTTTCTCCTGACGTTTACTGACGCAGCTCAAAGTCTTGAATGTAAATGATGTGGCGAGCGGCTCAAGAGCAAGTTCGGAGTCACGGCTGATAAGCCAGTATGAGGTGCAAATGTTTCAATTGTTTGGTTTGCGTTAGCCGCTGCTGATTGGATATCGAGTGGGGCATGCGCTCAATCTTCCGGGACCCCTTTTTCCCAAGTCGCCCAGTTCTTCAGGATCTCCTGTACCAGTGGATTGGCGGTCCGATAGAGATTCTCCAGCGCCGGAACAAAACCGCCCTGGTCGGCATACTTGAGCAGATTCTCAACTTCGCTGCCCCCAGGCTCAGGCCGGTCGAAGTCAGAGCCCGCCCGCACCACCGCCACCCGCTGCACATCCACCAACCCTTCACGACTGGCCCGCAGCAACGCTTCATAGGTGGAGTTATCCTCCTGCTGGGTAGTGCAGTACGCCCCCTTGTTATCCGTCAGCAGCCGAGTCCAGACCTCGGCCCGCTCGCTCAAGCGCGTCCCGGAAAACCAGGTGTTGCCTGCCACGGTGTCACACCGCGTCACGACCGGCGGCTGGTTGGCCGGCGCCATCGGATATTTGAGACGCCAGGCCGCCGATTCCTTGCTTTCGCTCAGGCTCGCTCCGCGCGACAGGGCATAGGCCTTGGCCTGAAGCTTCGGATTGAGCTCGAAGACCTCGGTCTTGTAATCCAGCGGCGGTTTCTCGTTCGGCCCCTTGGTGTTGATCCCCAGGTAGCCCGTCGGCCAGTCCTTGGGCGCATCTCGCGAGTCCAGCTCCCACTGGGTGCCGAACTCCACCAGGTAATGGGCCCAGGCGGTGGTGCCGAGGGTTCCGTATTTCGGATTGATCCCGGCAATCCCCGCGACCAGGAAGTAGCTCTTGCGCAGGTCGAACTTCGGCGACAGCGTCAGTGCCAGGGTCGAGGCCGCAGCGTTGGTTTGGCCCATGCCGGTGACCAGCAGGCAGACGTCCTGGCTGTTGCAACGGATCAGCGGATACTCCGCCGACAGGCCCGGCACACGCACCTCCTGCTTCAGCTCCAGGCGCTCGATCCAGTGCTGGGCCTCGGGGGCGAACATGGTGATCAACATCACCTTGGGCTTGATCGGCGGCGCAGCCGTCTCGCCGGCCTGGGCCAGCGAGGTGAGCAGGATGCCGCAGGTCAGGCCCACGGCGAGGGAAAGACGGTGCATCGGGTGCATGCGAGCCTCCATGGCGCAAGTGATCAGAACTGGTAGCCGACCCCGGCGTAATACCCCCAACCATTGGACCGACCGCGGAAATCGCCGTCGCCGAAATTCAGCTGGCTGCCGTCCTGCCAGTTGCCGCCATTGTGGAAATGGCGGCCCACCAGGGTGAAGCGCAGGTGGGTGAAGGCGTACAGCAACACGTTGGTGGATACCGTGGCATTGGCCGTGCGGTTGGGGTTGTCCTTGTGCAGGTCTGAGCCGAAATCGAAGTTGGTGAAGCCGATATAGGTCAGCGAGGCGCCGTTGTCGAACTTGCCGAGGGGCACGATGTACTTGAGCTGGGCCCGGTAGCCGTCCCAGGAGTACTCGTTACTGGCACCATAGTTTTCCCACTGGTAGCGGCCGTAGAAGTTGGCCGACAGGTTGACCCGCGAATGGGTGTCGATGTCGGTGCCCAGGCCGCTGTACAGGGTGTTGGCGCGGTTGGCGCTGTTGCTGCCGTGGTCGTAGATCCAGTCGAAGGCTACGTACCACTCCTTGAACGGGCCGACCGCCAGGCTGCGTCCGGCCAGGTAGTCGATGGAGATCCGCGGCTCGTGTTCCATGAACAGCGGTGAGCCGTGATCCCACGCGCCTTTGTCATGGCTGTTGCCGATGTCGAGGATCTTCGGGATGTCGATGTAGCCGTACAGCTCGAACGGCCCCTTGCGGCCGAAGTACTCGTATTCGAGGTAGATATCGTCGACAGGGCGGGGGCCGAAACTGATGTCCTTGGTGCCGATCAGGGTGAAGTTCTGGTTGTACCAGTCCGACAGGTAGGGGCCGGATTTGGCGGGCGCGGCGGCGGGGCTCAGGGCCTCGCCCTGGGCCGACTCGTTGGGGGCGGTGTCCTGGGCGTGGGTGGTGACGCTGAGTAGTCCCGTAACAGCGCCCAGTAGCAGGGAGACAGCCAGGGGGGAGCGAGCCGCTGTGCGGAGGGAAGCAGGTTGACGCATTGAAAGTCCTTGTTCATGCGGTGTTAGCCCCAAGAGGCTGGGGTGAGCGACAGATGTGGCGATTGTTCGCTTAATTGTTTTGAGCAAACGTTTGCATACTCTGTACCAACCTGCCAGAGGTCTTGGAAATTAAAGCTGAATTCGGGGTTTTAGTTGACCTTACGGTTAGAAAATTGCCCTGAAATCGGGCGCGGGATGGGGGCAGGGTCGAGCATGAGGCGGTCATGCTGAGGGTGAGGATGAAAGAGTCGTGGGCTCATCACGGGTGGGCTGGGCGATGGGCCTGCGGCGGCTCATGAGGACGAGCCACAAATCCATCGCCATCTACTTGGCATCACTTCACTGCAGGGTCTTGGGCTTCCTCCCTTGGGAAGCTTCCTTCAATCCCTGCTCCATCCGCCCGATCACTTGCGCCAGTATCGCCGCTCTTTCCAGCTCTCCCGACGCCTTCATCCGTGCATGATCCCGGCGCAGGTTCAGCAGGCATTTCTGCAGTCCAAGCGCCGAGCTGTCGTAGTTGTCCATGTTGTTCTCACTGGCCGTGGGCATCCCTGCCGTTGTAGGAAAGCCTCGACGGTATCAGGTCAATTCCCCCGCCAATACTGATTATTCATACACCGGCTCACAAACCCGTAGAAACGTCCTACAGCGATAAAAGAGGCGTCTTACAGGATGGCTGGGATGAATGTTTCGGCATGCTTCGGCTCATTTTGCGGCAGGCCCCGGAGTACAAGGCCTGCCATGGAACAGACGGGTTGCAGAGACAATCCGTGCATCCTGGCACCCGGCACGCACCACTGAAACGATATGTTGCAATTGCCCTTAAAGATGATCCGCATCCACCACCGCCTTGACGAACGCCTCGGGCGCCTCCTGCGGCAGGTTGTGGCCGACGCCGCCGCTCACCAGGCGGTAGGCGTACTTGCCGGTGAAGCGCTTGGCGTAGGCCTCGGCCGGTGGATGCGGCGCGCCGTTGGCATCGCCTTCGAGGGCGATGGTGGGCACGCCGATGGCGGGGAAGGTGGCCAGCTTCGCCTCCAGCGGGTCGTAGCGGGTCTCGCCCTGGGCCAGGCCGAGCCGCCAGCGGTAGTTGTGCACGGTGATGGCGACCTGGTCGGGGTTGTCCAGGGCCTTGGCGCTGCGCTCGAAAGTGGCGTCGTCGAAGGCCCACTGTGGCGAGGCGGTCTGCCAGATCAGCCGGGCGAAGGCGTGGCGGTTGCTGTCGTAGCCGGCACGGCCGCGCTCGGTGGCGAAGTAGTACTGGTACCACCACTGCAGTTCGGCGCTGGGCCGCAGCGGGGCCTTGGCGGCTTCCTGGCTGCTGATCAGGTAGCCGCTGACCGACACCAGCGCCTTGACCCGCTCGGGCCACAGGGCCGAGACGATATCGGCGGTGCGCGCGCCCCAGTCGAAGCCGCCGAGTACGGCGCGCTTGATCTGCAGGGCGTCCATGAAGGCGATGACGTCACTGGCCAGGGCGGCGGGCTGGGCGTTGCGCGGGGAGTTCGCGGAGAGGAAGCGGGTGTCGCCGTAGCCGCGGGCGTAGGGCACCAGCACCCGGTAGCCTTGGGCGGCCAGTTGTGGCGCCACCTGCTCGTAGCTGTGGATGTCGTACGGCCAGCCGTGCAGGAGGATCACTACCGGGCCGTCGGCGGGGCCTTGTTCCACGTAGGCGACGTCCAGTACGCCTGCCTGGACATGCTTGAGCGGGCCGAAGGGGGTGGACTGGCGGGTTGCGGCAGGCGAGCTGGTTTCCTCGGCCTGGCCGGGGGTGGCGGTCAGCAGGGCCAGGGGCAGCAGGGTGCAGGCGAGCAGGGCTGAGCGGTTGAGGCGGTTGGCGGTGGCGAACATGGTGCATCTCCTTGGCGGGCCATCGGTGTGGGCTGGATGGCGTGTAGTTAAGGAGGTGGCTGTGTCCGGGGTGTGTCGGGTGGTGGTGGGGTGGACGTTTGTGTGTATCGGGAGGCGGTTGGTACACAGAAAGCTACAAAAGGGCAGGGCTTCGTGAGCAGTTTCAGCTATCGGCGTGGGAGCGGGCTTGCCCCGCGATGCAGTGGATGGCACCGGCCATGCCGGTGATCGCGGGGCAAGCCCGCTCCCACGCAGACCTCGCTAGCCCGCTAAATCAGAACGTTGTGATTTGGGCGTTCTTGGGTTTCATCGTTCGCCTGGGCCTGCAACCAGCGCACCACCTGCTCGGCGGCTGAGCCTGCCTGCGGAGCATGCCCGGCGAGCAGGTGGAAGCCGGCATTGCTGTGCAGCTCATGGCCCTCCAGGGCCAGCACCAAGGTGCCGGCCTTGAGGGCATTTTCCACCAGCAGGCGGGGCACCAGGGCGATGCCCATACCTTGCTCGGCGGCCTCGATGGCGAGGATGGTCTGGGAGAACACTGGGCCGTTGAAGCGCACGCCGGGCAGCGCGTAGTGATCGAACCAGCGCTTCCAGTTGTTGTGGCTGTCGGAGATCAGCGGCTGCTGCGCCAGATCCCCGGCTTGCCGCCAAGGGCGCTCGCCGCGCAGTGCCGGCGCACACACCGGCACCGCCACGCCGGGCAGCAGGGGCAGGGCGTAGGCGTCGGCGAAGGGCGGCGCTCCCCAGCGCACGGCCAGGTCGACGGCGCCCTTGCCGTTCAGAGGGCGGGTACTGTCGGAGGCGTCGATCATCAGCGCCACCTGCGGGTGGGCCTGGGCCAGCAGGCCCAGGCGCGGGATCAGCCAGCGGCTGGCGAAGGCGGGAGTGGTGCTGAGCAGGATCTGCCGGGGATCGCGCTGGCTGTCGCGCTCCAGCAGTTCGCCGGTGGCGTCCTCGATGATGTCCAGCGCCAGGCGCACGCGGGTCAGGTAGTCGGCGCCGTCCCGGTTGGGCCGCAGCCCCCGGGGCAGGCGCTCGAACAGTGGGCGGCCGAGCTTGTCCTCGAGGGTGCGCACCTGCTGGGCGACGGCGCCGGGGGTGACGTGCAGTTCGTCGGCGGCGGCGCGGAAGCTGCCCAGGCGGGCGGCGGCCTCGAAGGCCACCAGGTGGTTGACGATGGCGGGGGCGTTGCGTCGCTTGGGCGCGCTCATCCAGTAGATTTCCTGCAGGCTGCTGCCAGTATTTGTGATTGGTGCGGTCAGCCGGATTCTGGCTTCATGGGCCTACTTGATCAACTCCCCGAAGGAGCAGCGTATGTCTTCGCAGAAAGTCGCAATTATTACCGCAGGTGGCAGTGGCATGGGTGCCGAGGCCGCGCGGCGGCTGGCCGCCGATGGCTTCAGGGTGGCCATTTTGTCGTCGTCCGGCAAGGGCGAGGCGCTGGCGGCCGAGCTGGGCGGCATCGGCGTGACCGGCTCCAACCAGTCGGTAGAAGACCTGCAGCGTCTGGTGGATACCGTGATGCAGCAATGGAGGCGGGTCGATGTGCTGGTCAACAGCGCAGGCCATGGCCCGCGTGCGCCGGTTCTCGAGCTGAGCGACGACGACTGGCACCGTGGCATGGAGGTGTACTTCCTCAACGTGGTGCGCCCGACCCGCCTGGTGACGCCGATCATGCAGCGCCAGGGCGGCGGCGCCATCATTAACATCTCGACCTTCGCCACCTTCGAACCGGATCCTGCGTTCCCCACCTCCGGGGTGTTCCGTGCCGGGCTCGCGGCCTTCACCAAGCTGTTCGCCGACCGTTACGCGGCCGAGAACATCCGCATGAACAACGTGCTGCCGGGCTTTATCGACAGCTTGCCGGAGAAAGAGGAGTTCCGTAGCCGGATTCCCATGGAGCGGTACGGCAAGGCCGAGGAAATTGCGGCCACTGTCGCCTTCCTGGCCTCCGAGGGCGCGGGCTACATCACCGGGCAGAACCTGCGGGTCGATGGCGGCATCACCCGTTCGGTGTAACTGGCGTGGCGGGCATACAGCTGGGCGGCGACTTCCGTTAGCATGTCGCCCCTGTTTCCCGCTATCCGGATCCTCCCATGAGCACCCCGATGTTCCGCCAGGCCACGGCAACCGACGTGGACCGTTGCTACCAGATCGAGACCAGCGCCTACGAAGGCGACGAGGCCGCCACCCGGGAGAAGATCGCCACGCGTATCGCCCAGTACCCGGAGGGCTTCCTGGTGCTGGAGGCCGATGGCCAGGTGATCGGCTTCATCAACAGCGGTTGCGCCGAGCAGGTGGTGATGTCGGACGAGGCCTTCAAGGAGCTGGTCGGGCATGATCCGCTGGCGGCCAACGTGGTGATCATGTCGGTGGTGCTCGACCCTGCGTACCAGGGCCTGGGCCATGCCAGCCGGCTGATGGCGCGCTTCGTCGAGCAGATGCGCGAGCGCGGCAAGGCGACCATTCACCTGATGTGCAAGGAGCGGCATGTCGGGCTGTACGAGAAGATGGGCTACGCCTATGTACGCCCATCGGCCTCCGATCATGGGGGCATGGCCTGGCACGAAATGATCATGGTGCTCTGAAGGGCCTTCGACTAGCATCGACGCTTTTCGCAGCCAGGGAGAGGCCTGTGAATTACGTCGTGATTGCCGCACACCGCAGTGAGTATCCTGCGCCCATCACCTTCGCCCGAGGCACGTTGCTGGATATCGGCCAGCGTTACGAGGGTGACGAGCACTGGGAGGACTGGTACCTGTGCAGTTGCCAGGGTCAGGAACCGGGCTGGGTGCCCGGCCAGCTCATCGAGCGGCTGGGCGTCGGTCGGGGCAGGGCGGTGGAAGCCTATTCGGCCCATGAGCTGGACGTCGACCCCGGCCAGTCGCTGGAGGGCCTGCGGCCCCTGAATGGCTGGCTCTGGTGCCGTCGGGCAGGCAATGGGGAGCTGGGCTGGGTGCCGCTGGCGAAGCTGCGCCTGCAGGACTGAGCTCAGGCCATGGCCAGCACTGCCGCGCTGTCGAGAATCCGCGCATAGTCCATGGCCAGGTTGCCCAGGGTCAGGGTATGGACGTCCTCCGCCGGCCACAGTCGGCCTTGCAGGTCGTGCTGGTCGAAGGTGTAGCAGGCGTCGGCCACCACCCGCGTATCGAACCCCAGGTTGCCCGCCGAGCGCGCGGTCGATTCCACTGAGTTGTTGGTGATCACGCCGACGATGACCAGTTGGCTGATGCCGCGCTGGTGCAGCCAGCGTTCAAGGCCACTGTTGCAGAAGGCGTCGGGCACGTGTTTTTCGAACACGGTTTCGCTGGCCTGCGGGCTGAAGGCGGGCTGGAACTCGCAACCGGGTTGGCCCGGCCAGAACACCGAATCCGGATCACGGGAGATGTGGCGAACGTGTATCACCGGGCGACGACTTGCGCGCCAGACGGCGAGGAGTTCGCTGATGCGCTGTTCGGCTTCAGGGTTGTTGCGACGGCCCAGGCGTGGGTGGTTGATGCCGTTCTGCATGTCGATGATCAGCAGGGCGGCGTTGCTGGCGAGCGCAGTCATCTCCGGGAGTTCTCCTTGTCTGGGCTTCGGACCGTAGCACAGGTGTGTTGCTGGCGAGGATGTCATCGCGGGGCAAGCCCGCTCCCACGTCGATCGCGTTGGCCTCAAGGTGTGCGCCCCGCGATGGGGGGAATCACCATCTGATCCGCTTTTTTTCCACGAACCTGAATCTGTAACCGTATCAGCCGCTGCCGGAAAATACGTCCAGGCCCAGCCTTCCAACCCGGTGTGCGCTGGGCAGGCTGCCCCGCTGCACTGCCGCAGCGGCCAGCCCCGCCGTTACGTCATCACACTGTAGAGGTTCCGATGGGCAAGCTCGCGCTGTTTCTGGGTGGTTTTCTGCTGCTGACTATCATGATTGGCCTGCTGGGCACCATTCCGCCAAGCTGAGCCGTAAAATTTTCCTGTCCTGGCCCGCCTGGCGCAATGGCGGGCCAGACACATCCCCAGGTATTACCCCGCCCCCTGGCCGCAGTCGTCTAGACAAGCGGTAGCTGCAAGTCGTTCTCAAGTACAAGTCGCTCGTGTAATCTCGCGCCCCCAATCCCAGGGCCCGGGTACACGGGCCGTTTACTTGCCTTGGAGACAATACACACTATGGAATGCAAGAAAGGCACTGCAGCGATGCTGGAGTGGCGCGGTCGTTTTCTCGGTGAGGGCATCCTCCACGAAGCGGACTACGATCAGGCACTGCGCCGTGCCGAAGAGTTGGAGCGTTCCGGTGTGATCAGCGCAAGCGAATGGATCGAATTGGTCAAGCTGGCCAATGCGGCCTTGCTGCGCTTGTAAAAATTCCTTCAAGGCTTGCTGAAACTGTCCACAAAAATCGTGGGTAGGTCTGTGGATAAAGCGCTACAGGCCACTGTTTTCAAGGTCTCTGTCAGATTGAGCAGAAAGTGAGCAGCTCGGATCAGGGCTGTTCCCCACCCCGCGAGCCGGCCTCGCGCAGGGCCTGCAGCAGTTCGCGGACCTTCGCCGGCAGGTCGCCGGCCGGGTACACGGCATGCATCTGTGGGTCCTGCCCGGTGCTGGATGTCAGATGGTAGTCGGGGCAGACCCGCACCAGGCGTCCGGCGCGCACTTCTGGCTCCCCCAGCCAATCCGCCAGCCGGGCGATACCCGCTCCCGCCAGGGTGCTCTGCAGCACCGCCACCCCAGAGCCCAGGCGCAGGCGTGGTCGTGGGCGCAGGCTGACGATGCGTCCGTCCTTGTTGAAATGCCAGGCCTTCAGGATGCGCGGCGCGGTATGCAGGATCAGCGCATGCTGCTCCAGGTCCTCAAGCGCCTGGGGCGTGCCCGCCTGTGCCAGGTACTGCGGGCTGGCATAAAGATGGCGGCGGTAGCGCCACAGGGGGTAGCCGATCAGCTCGCTGGATTGCGGGAAGGCGCCGCGGATCACGAAATCCAGCTTGCCCTGCAACGGGTCGAAGGCCTGGTCGCTGTACTGCACGTCGAGGGTGACGTGGGGGTGGCGGCGGGAAAACTCGGCCAGTACCGTCGGCAGTATCTGCTGGGCCAGCACCTCGGGCGCGGCCAAGCGAATCCAGCCCTGGGCGTCGCCGGTCAGCGCCGCCAGTTCGTCGGCGGCGTCCCGTTGCACATCCAGCAAGCGTTCGGCGTGAGGCAGTAGCCGTTCGCCGGCTTCGGTAAGGGATACCGAGCTGGCGCTGCGGTTGAACAGCTTGGCACCGCAGTTATCCTCCAGGGTCTGGACGGCCCGAGTTACCGCGCTGGGTGAGCGACCCAGGGCGCGGGCGGCGCTGACGAAGCTGCGCTTGTGCGCGACGCTGACGAACGCCTGTATTTCACGCAGCATGTCCAGTGCCATCGCGGGGTTCCTTGTTGCAGTTTTCGCAATATGGCATTTCAACACAAGCGCGCCGCTTTGATTAGTCTGGCAGCCTGTTTTGTGCCGCCCGGACCCCCGAGATGATGGATATCGCCCTGCTTTCGCTGTTCGCCTTCGCCGCTGGCCTGATCGACGCCGCCGTGGGAGGCGGCGGGTTGATCCAGATCCCGGCGCTGTTCAACGTGCTGCCCAACGCCCAGCCGGCGGCGTTGCTGGGCAGCAACAAGTTGGCCTCGGTGTGCGGCACCACCTTTGCGGCGCGTTCGTTCATCCGCAAGGTCAAGCTGGACTGGGGGCTGATCGTGCCGGCGGCGCTGAGCGCCTTTGTCATGTCGTTCTTCGGCGCGGCCACCGTGTCGCTGGTGCCGGCCAGCGTGATGCGGCCGATGGTCCTGGTGCTGATCGTGCTGATGGCCATCTACACCTTTTGCAAGAAGGACTTCGGCACCTTGCACAAACCCAGGGTGATCGGCCGCAAGGAACAGTGCCTGGCGGTGCTGATCGGCGGCGCCATCGGCTTCTATGACGGATTGTTCGGGCCAGGCACCGGCAGCTTCCTGATCTTCCTGTTCATCCGCTTCTTTGCCCTGGATTTCCTGCATGCCTCGGCTTCGGCCAAGCTGGTCAACATCGCCACCAACCTGGCCGCGCTGGTGTTCTTCATTCCGTCGGGCAATGTGCTGTGGGCCATCGCGCTGCCGATGGCGCTGTTCAACATTCTCGGCGCGCTGACCGGCACCTGGCTGGCGGTGCGCAAGGGTGCCGGGTTCGTGCGCGGTCTGTTCCTGGTGTTGCTGTGCGTGCTGATCGCCAAGCTGAGCTGGGACCTGCTGGCCGGCTGAGTCACACCACCTGGCGCTGCCCCTCGGCCTGCTCGACCCGGTTGCGGCCCTGGGCCTTGGCCCGGTAGAGCGCCTGGTCGGCGCTGGCCAGCAGTTCGTCGAGACTCGGCGCCGGAGTGTCGGCGGCGCAGCCGGTCAGACCGATGCTGACGGTGATCCGCAGCGGCTGTTCGGGTTGCGCGATGCGCAGGTCCTGCACTGCCCGGCGCAGGCGCTCGGCGGTGAACCTGGCCAGCTCCGGCGCCAGCCCCGGCACGACGATGACGAACTCTTCGCCGCCCAGGCGGGCGAACAGTTCGCCGTCGTGCAGCTGGTCCTGCAGGGTCATGGCAAACTGGCGCAGCACCTGGTCGCCGACCCCGTGGCCGTGGCGGTCGTTGATGGTCTTGAAGTGATCGATGTCGAGCATCATCAGGGTCAGCGGTGTTTGCGGCGCTTGCTGGCGGCTGTCCAGCAGGGCGTTGGCGCGGCGGGTGAAGGCGCTGCGGGTGAGGGTGCCGGTGAGGTGGTCGACGGTCGCCTGATGGGCCAGGCGCGCCATCAGGCTGCGGTTGGCGCTGCTGACGCAGGCCAGCACCAGCGGGCCGAGCACCAGCATGGCGATGCCCAGGCGCGCCGACATCAGGGTGGTGACCCCCGATTCGCTTTGCGGAATGCTGAAGTGCATGAGGTTCTGCGCCACGGCGATGATCAGCGTGCTGCCGGCGGTGAGGGCCAGCAGCGCCACCAGGAACGGCGAGTAGCTGAGCGCGCACCACAGCAGCGCGGCGATCGGGAAGGCGATGGCCCCGGGGCCGCCGAAGACGATGCTGACCGCCAGCGAGGCCAGCAGCACCAGCAGCGGCGCCAGGCGGATCGGCTGGCTGGCGCTGCCGTGGCCGCTCAGGGCGCGTGGCGAGGGGGCGGTGAGCAGCACGGGCAGAACCAGCACGCTGGTCGAGAACTGTTCGCTGAACCAGGCAAGCCAGGTGGCGCGCAGCGATTGTTCGAACCAGGGCGTGGCCATCACGCAGGCCAGGCTGGCGGCGACCATGGCACCGACCGTGCAGGCGCCGAACAGGCACAGGGTGCCGTGGGGCGTGCGCAGGCGTCGATGCACGCGTGGCAGGCGGGCCATCAGATACCAGATGCTGACGATGGCGCCGAGGTTGCACAGGTTGAACCACAGGGCCGGTTTCCAGGCACTGCCGCAGGCCAGGTCGGCGACCACCATGGCCAGGTAGATGACAGCGAAGCCGGAGGGGCTGGCCTGGCGGGGATTGCGCAGCAGCACCCCGGCGAGCACCGCGTTCACCGGCCAGAACAGCGACAGCGACTCGATGGGGCGGGCGAGGATGCCGGCCAGGGTCAAGGCCAGGGTCAGGCCGAACAGAATCAGCAGGGGCAGCAGGCGCGACGGGGCTGGTGACACCATGGGCTCGACCGACAAGCGAAGACGGAATCCAGGAAAACGGCCGTAGGCACCTGGGACGATTGTCTGTGAGTGTCTTTCAACTGCCCAATTGATGTCAATTCGCCGCAAATCGCCAGGATCGTGTTGCCGACTACAGGCCGAACACCCACGGCACCATCAGCACGGTGACCAGCATCACCAGCAGGGTGAAGGGCACCCCGATCTTGACGAAGTCGGCGAACTGGTACTGGCCGGGGCCCAGCACCAGGGTGTTGACCGGCGATGACACCGGTGTCATGAACGCCGCCGACGCCGCCAGGGCCACGGTCATGGCGAAGGGATAGGGCGACATGCCCAACTGCTGCGCGGTGCTGACCGCCACCGGGGCCATCAGCACCGCCGTCGCGGTGTTGGAGATGAACAGACCGATCAGCGCGGTGAGGGCGAACAGGCAGGCGAGGATCACGCTCGGCCCGGCGCCGCCGAGGGTGCTGACCAAGGCGCCGACGGCCAGGTCGATGCCGCCGGTCTTCTGCAGGGCCAGGGCGAAGGGCAGCATGCCGACAATCAGCACCAGGCTCTGCCAGTGGATGGCGCGGTAGGCGCTGTTCATGTCGATGCAGCGGCCGGCGCCCATCAGCAGGCAGCCGATCAGGGCGGCGATGACGTTGGGCACCAGGCCGCTGACCATCAGCCCGACCATCACCGCCAGGCTGATCAGCGCGTAGGGCGCGCGGGCGCGGGCCGGGGCGACCTGGTCGATTTCCGCCGGCAGGCTCAGTACCAGGAAGTCGCGGGGCTTGCCCTGCAGTTGGCGCACCGCCTTCCACGGGCCGACCACCAGCAGGGTGTCGCCCAGGCGCAGTTTTTCTTCCACCAGTTGCCCTTCGATCGCCTGCTGGTCGCGGCGCAGGCCGACCACGTTGAGGTCGTAGCGGGTGCGGAACGTCAGCTCGAGGAGGGTCTTGCCGATCAGTTGCGAGCCCGGAGGCAGAGAGATTTCGGCCATGCCCACTTCCTGGGACTGGTCGATGAAATAGGCCGCCTTGAAGTGCAGGGGTTCGAGCAGCATCGACTGGCACAGGCTGCGCAGGTCGTCACGATTGGCGAAAAGGTCCAGCAGCAGCACGTCGTCCTGTTGCAGCAGGGTGCCGGAGTCGGCGGGGATCACCCGGGTGGTGAATTTGTGCTGGCGCTCGATGCCGATCACGTTGGCGCCGTGGCGAGTGCGCAGTTCCAGCTCGCCCAGGGTGTGGCCGATCAGCGGCGAATGGGGGCGGATGCGCAGGCGCCGCTCGCGGCCGCTGAGCTTGTAGTCCAGCACCAGGTCGAGCAGGGTGCGGCGGCTCTCGACGCGGCCGTCCTTGCGCACCTCGCCGTTGAGCCAGTGGCGGGTCAGCAGCATGTAGCCGATGCCCAGCACCAGTACCACCAGGCCGAAAGGGGTGAAGCTGAAAAAGCCGAAGCCGCTTTCGCCATGGCGCACCAGCTCGCTGTGCACCACCACGTTCGGCGGGGTCGCCACCAGGCTGAGCATGCCGCTGATCAGGCCGGCGAAGCTCAGCGGCATCATCAGCCGGCTGGGCGAAAGCTGCAGGCGCGCGGCGATGCTCAGCACCACCGGGATGAAGATCGCCACCACGCCGGTAGAGCTCATCACCGAGCCCAGGCCGGCCACCGCCACCATCAGCAGCACCAGCAGACGCGCCTCGCTGTTGCCGGCGCGCTCGCTCATCCATTCGCCGATGCGGTAGGCGATGCCGGTGCGCACCAGCCCTTCGCCGATCACGAACAGCGCGGCGATCAGCACCACGTTGGGATCGCTGAAACCGGCCAGGGCCTGCTCGACGGTGAGGATGCCGGACAGCGGCAGCGCGAGGATCACCAGCAGGGCGACCACGTCCATGCGCGGACGGTTGATGATGAACAGGACGACGACGACGGCCAGCAGGCCTAGGACCCAGAGCAGCTCATGGTTCATGGGGAGGGGATGTTCCTTCACACAGGGGCACGAAAGGCGATGGCCCTAGTGTGGCAGCTTGACGCGAATGCGTCGTTGACGTGCTGCAGTGTTTTGCCGGGGATTGCCCAGCCCTATGGGAGCGTAAAGCCGCTCGCAGGGCTGGGCGATCGCCTGCAGGATCAGTGGCGATGCTTGTGTTTGCGGTTGTTGTCGCCCATGTGGTTGCCGATCGCGCCGCCCGCCGCGCCGCCCAGGCCTGCGCCGATGGTCGAACCGGTGGAACCGCCGAGCTTGCCGCCGATCAGCGAGCCACCGGCCGAACCCAGGCCACCGCCGATGGCGGCTTCGGCCCGGTTGCCCTTGCGTGCGCCCACCGCGCTGCCGGCCGCGCCGCCCAGGCCCGCGCCGATGGCCGCGCCAGTGCTGCCGCCGATCTGTTTGCCGACAACGTTGCCCAGGGCGCCGCCCAGGCCGCCGCCAATGGCTGCGGTGCCGTCACCGGCGAAGGCGCCCTGGCAGAGCAGCAGGCCGAGGGCGAGGGAAGGCAGAGTCAGACGCATGTTATGAACCTCAGGGGAATCATCAGGGGTAGGGTGCCGCGTGGTTGGCGGCGAGTCAGGGTTTGAAAGACGCTTCAGCGGTAGTAGCGGTCACGGTACTGGCGGTCGTCATCGTCACGGTCGTGGCGATGGTGATGACGGTGGCCGCGGTCACGGTCGCGCCAGCCGTCGTCATCGTCGTGGTAGTGGTTGCTGTAGCAGCCACCGAGCAGCAGCAGGGTGGCGACCATCGAAAGGCTTGCAAGGCGTTTCATCACGTTATAGGTCCTTGATCCGCAACGGTTTACGCGGTACCTCCTGTGACCTGTGGCGATCGATTTGGTTCTTTGCCGCGCAAACTTTTATCGCGACGGCGATGAGCGGCATGAGCGATTCCCCGGCCGGCCCGGCAGTGCTAGAGTCAGCTTCTTTTTTTGTCCCGAGGATGGAACATGCGAGCAATTCTGCCGATCACCGTGGCGCTGCTGCTGGCAGGCTGTGCATCGTCGACCATGGAAGCGGCGCGCAACGGCTCGCCCACCGCACGCCTGGATTCGCACAAGACGCCGGACCTGGTCGCCCAGTGCATCCAGTTCAGCTGGCAGGAAGAGAAGACCTTCGGGGTCGATGCCAGCGGCTACCTGGAGGCACGCAAGCAGGGCGGGTTCACGGTCTATACCCGGGAGGCGGAGTCGTTCGTCGATGTCTACGCCCAAGCGGGGGGCACGCGGGTGGACTATTACGCGCTGAAGAATGACGGCGTGGCCTTGCAGCGCCGGGCGGCGGCGGCCACCTGCCTGTAATGCCTGGGCGCGGGTCGACTAGTTAGCCTGGTTGTGCCTCGCGCTCGGCGGTGATGTCCTCGAACACGCTGATCAGATGCTCCGGCTGCCCGTCGGCGCGCCGTTCCAGCGAGGTGCGCGCCCGTACCCAGATATAGCGCCCGCTCTTGTGGCGCACGCGTTTTTGCACCTCGTAACGCTCGATCTCGCCGGCCAGCATGCGCTGCAGCAACGCCAGGTTGCCCGGCAGGTCGTCGGGATGAGTGATCTGCTGGAAGGTCGTGCCGTACAGCTCGTCCTCGCGATAGCCCAGCAGCTCGCAGAAGCTGCCGTTGACCCGCTGCCAGCTGCCATCCGGGTCGATGTAGGCCAGCGCGCCCCAGGCCAGTTCGAAGATGGTGCGAAAACGCGCCTCGCTCTGGCGCAGTTCTTCTTCGGCCACCTTGCGCTCGGTGTTGTCCATGCTGATGCCGACCATCTTCACCGGGCGCCCGACGCTGTCACGCAGCACCGTGGCGCGCGAGGCGATCCAGCGCTGGCCACCGTCTGGGCGGGTGATGCGAAAATCGCATTCGCAGCCGGTGCCGTCGGCCACCGCCTGGGCATACATGCCCTGCATGTGGCGGGCGTCATCGGCGTGGATGTGTTCCCAGAAGTCCTCGTTGCGGCGCAACGGCCAGCCATACACCGCCTCGACGTTGGGCGAGTAGGTCACTTCGTCGGTGACCAGGTTCCACTCCCAGGTGACGATGCGCGCGCCTTCCTGGGCCAGCTTCATGCGTGTCTCGCTTTCCATGATTTCGGCGGTGTAGCGGCGGCGCACGTCGGTCATCGGTAGCTCGACCACCTCGGCCTGCTGCACGCTGTGCAGGGCTTCCTCGCCGTAGCGCAGCCAGATCCAGTTGACCTTGAGCAGGTCGGCCAGGCGGCGCAGGTTGTCGTAGTCGATCTCGCCGCCGCGGGTCCACTTGTGCACCGCCGTGCGCGAGATTCCCAGCGCCGTGCCCACGGCCTGCAGGGTCAGCTTGTGGTGTTCGAGCAGTTCCTTGAGGCGAAAGGCGAAGCTGTTTTCGGTCATGGGCGCTGGATCCTTGGGCGGGCACGAAGCGGGCAGTATACCCGAGCCGTCAACTTCTGGTTGACGGGGTGGTTGCCGGGTTGGCCAGGGCCGGTTAACGTGGCGCCTGACTCACTCAGGACAGGGAAGCACCGCTATGAGCCGATCACTGGAACTCAACCGCGCCAGCTGGGACGAGCGCGCACCAATACACGCCGCCTCCGGGGATTACGAAGTCGAGCGCTTCGTCGCCGAGCCCGGGCACCTGTCCGAGGTGGTGCGCTTCGACCTGCCGCGCCTGGGTGATATCCACGGCCTGCGCGCGGTGCACCTGCAATGCCATATCGGCACCGACACCCTGTCGCTGGCGCGCCTGGGCGCCGAGGTCTGCGGCCTGGATTTCTCCGCGGCGTCCCTTGCTCAGGCGCGCCAGTTGGCCGAGCGCTGTGGCGCGGGCATCGCCTATGTCGAATCGGACGTCTATCAGGCCGCGCAGGTACTGCCTGCTGGGGCTTTCGACCTGGTCTACACCGGCATCGGCGCGCTGTGCTGGCTGCCGAGCATCGAGCGCTGGGCGCAGACCGTGGCGGCTTTGCTCAAGCCGGGCGGGCGGCTGTTCCTGCGCGACGGCCACCCGATGCTGATGGCCGTGAACGAGGACCACCAGGACCGCCTGCAACTGGAGTACCCGTACTTCGAGCGCGAGGCGCCGACGGTGTGGCACAGCGACGAGACCTACGTCGAGACCGACCAGGCCCTGACCCAGACCGAAACCCATGAGTGGAACCATGGCCTGGGCGAGGTGATCACCGCGTTGCTGAACAATGGCCTGCGCATTACCGGCCTGGAAGAGCACCAGAGCATCCCCTGGGAGGCGCTGCCGGGGCAGATGACGCTGGGCGATGACGGCGAGTGGCGCCTGAACGAGGCGCCGTGGCGGTTGCCGCTGAGCTATACGTTGCAGGCGGTCAAGGGATAGATCCGCGGGTTGCGCCGTCCCTGTAGGAGCGGCCTTGTGTCGCGAAAGGGGCGCGCAGCGGCCCCAGGATTTCAGCGCTGATGCAAAGATCGCGGGGCTGCTTTGCAGCCCTTTCGCGACACAAGGCCGCTCCTACACAGGGCGTGCATGAATCCGGATCAGGACAGGAACCCACCATCGACATTGAGCGCGGTGCCGGTGGTATAGCTGGAGGCATCGCTGGCCAGATACAGCACCGCGCCGGCCATCTCGCTCGGGTCGGCCACGCGCTTGAGCGGGATCTGCTGCAGCGCGGCGTTGCGGATGCTGTCGTTCTTCACCAGCGCCGAGGCGAACTTGGTGTCGGTCAGCCCCGGCAGCAGAGCGTTGCAGCGGATGCCGAACTGCGCGCACTCCTTGGCGAAGACCTTGGTCATGTTGATCACCGCTGCCTTGGTCACCGAGTAGATGCCCTGGAACAGCCCGGGCGAGACGCCATTGATCGAGGCCACGTTGATGATGCTGCCGCCGCCGTGCTCGCGCATCAGCTTGCCGGCTTCCACCGACATGAAGAAGTAGCCGCGGATGTTGACGTCGACGGTCTTCTGGAATGCTCCCAGGTCGGTGTCCAGGACGTTGCAGAACTGCGGGTTGGTGGCGGCGTTGTTGACCAGGATGTCGAGGCGGCCGAACTGTTCGCGGATGCCGGCGAACACCTGCTGGATCTGCTCCATCTCGCCGATGTGGCAGGCCACCGCGGTGGCCTTGCCGCCGGCGGCGACGATCGCCTCGGCCACCTGCTGGCAGCCGTCGAGCTTGCGGCTGGAGACGATCACATGGGCACCCTGCTGGGCCAGCAGTTGAGCGATGGCTTCGCCGATGCCACGGCTGGCGCCGGAAACGAAGGCGATCTTGCCGTCGAGGTCGAACAGGTGGGTCTTGGACATGCGCGTATTCCTTGTTGTCTGCCGAAGTTACAGGCTGGATTTGCCGATCAGTTGCAGGCTCATCTGCTCCAGCAGCCGGTTCATGTGGATGAACTGGGCGAAGCGCTTGTCCTGGGTCTGGCCGTGGAAGAAGCGGTAGTAGATCTGCTGGACGATGCCGGCCAGGCGGAATAGCCCGTAGCAATAATAGAAGTCGAAGTTGTCGATGCGGATGCCAGCGCGCTCGGCGTAGTAGTCGACGAACTGCTGGCGAGTGAGCATGCCGGGGGCGTTGCTCGGCTGGCGGCGCATCAGTTGCACCGGCGCCGGGTCGCCGGCCTCGATCCAGTAGGCCAGGCTGTTGCCCAGGTCCATCAAAGGGTCGCCGATGGTGGCCATCTCCCAGTCCAGTACGCCGATGATGCGCATCGGGTTGGCGCTGTCGAGGATGACGTTGTCGAAGCGGTAGTCGTTGTGCACGATGCCCGGGCGCGGGTGGTCGGCGGGCATCTTCTCGCGTAGCCAGGCGATCACCTGCTCCCAGCGCGGCGCGTCGGGCGTCAGGGCTTTTTCGTAGCGGCTGACCCAGCCTTCGATCTGGCGCTGCACATAGCCTTCCGGTCTGCCCAGGTCGGCCAGGCCACAGGCCTGGTAGTCCACCTGGTGCAGCTCGACCAGGCGGTCGATGAAGCTCTTGCACAGGGCTTCGGTGCGGCCGGTGTCCAGGTCCAATTCGGCGGGGATGTCCGAACGCAGAATGATGCCGTTGACCCGTTCCATCACATAGAACTCGCCGCCGATCAGCGACTCGTCGGTGCAGTGCACGTAGGCCTTGGGGCAATAGGGGAAGCCGGCGTTGAGCTGGTTGAGGATGCGAAACTCACGGCCCATGTCGTGGGCCGATTTGGCCTTGTGGCCGAACGGCGGGCGGCGCAGCACGAATTCCCGGTTCGGGTAGCTGACCAGGTAGGTCAGGTTGGAGGCGCCGCCGGGGAACTGGCTGATGTTCGGGGTGCCCGCGAGACCGGGAATGTGATCCTTGAGGTACGGATCGATGACGGCCGCGTCGAGTTCTTCGCCGGGGCGTACCTGGGTGGACTGGTCGGTGAGCGTCATGCGATTTCCTTATGATCAGTAGCAAGGACTATTGGCTAATCTAATTTCCTGTCGAAGCTGGTACAAGCGTGCCAGACGCTTATTGGCCTGGGTGTTGCCGGGCGATCAATGGCCCTGATGGGCGGGCCTTGCGGCAGGCGAAAAAAAACCGAAGCCCATCAGGCTTCGGTTCCTTTCATTGGCGATTCGCCGCGCCGATCAGGACGGGAACAGCTCGCTGAGCTTCATCGACAGCATCATGTCGCCTTCGACGCGCAGCTTGCCGCCCATGAAGGCCTGCATGCCGTCGGTGTCACCGCTGACGATGCCCTTGAGGGTTTCGCTGTCCATCACCAGGGTGCAGTTGGCGTCGGCGTTCTCGCCTTCCTGGATCTCGCAGGTGCCATCCTTGACCAGCAGGGCGTAGTGCTTGTCTTCGTCGGTGATGTTGAAGCCGAACACCAGGTCCAGGCCGGCGGCAGCGGATGGGTTGAATTTTGCCTTCATCGCCTCGACGGCTTTAGCTACATCGCTCATGGTGTATTCCTTGTTAAGTGATATTCGCGTCCGCGAGGACACAACAGACCGGGCTCATCGGTAGGTGACGAGCTCCGGCAACCGCAACAGCCGCACATGGGCTTGGCTGTTGAAGGAAGCCAGGGTGACGTCGCGGCCACGGAACTTCAGGTGGCTGAGCGACGTGTTGATGATCTGCCAGTTCAGGGTGAACGCCTGAGCCGGCGTGATTCCGCTTACCAGGTGGAGCAGGGCGGCGATGGTGCCGCCGGAGGTGAACAGGGCGATGTTGTCGCCGCTGGCGGCGCTGTCGAGCAGGCGGCGCAGGCCATCGCCGACCCGGCCGGTGAAGGCCTGCCAGGTTTCCAGGTGTTCGTCGTGGGCATGCTCGCCGTCGTGCCAGCGCTGCACCATCAGGGCGAACAGGCGCTGGAACTCGGCGCGGTGCTGGGTGCAGTTGCGCAGCACATGCAGGGCCTCGGGCTCTTCGGGCAACAGGGCGGGGAGCAGGGCACGGATCACTCCGTCGGCGTCGAACTCATTGAAGGCAGCGTCGGTCTCTATGGCCGGGACTGCTTCGCCATGAGCCTGCAGCGCGTCCAGGGCCAGGCGGGCGGTATCCTGTTGGCGACGCAGGGTGCCGGCCACGCAACGGTCCAGGCGCAGGCCCAGCTGGGCCAGGTGCTCGCCCAGTGCCTGGCTCTGACGCTCGCCCACCGGCGAGAGGACGTCGTAGTCGGCGGCACCGAAGGAGGCTTGGCCATGTCGGATCAGGTAGAGATTGCCCACGTTGAAGTCCGGCCCGGTTGGAGGTTGCTGCGAGGTTAGGTTGCCCCAGGCGGGCTGTCAACGAAAAAACATACAAGCGTTTGAAAAGGTCGTTTGAACTGTGTTGCCAGCATTTTCACTGGCTGGCAGCGGGCCTGGCGCCCCGGTATGCTTGCATCCAGTTCGCGCCCTTGCGGCGCTGGTTTATCAAGGAGTCAATGTGGAGTTTCTTGCCGAATACGCAAGCTTTCTCGCCAAAACCGCCACCCTGGTGATCGCCATCCTGGTGGTGCTGTCGGCCATCGCCGGCCTGCGTGGCAAAGGGCGGCGCAAGCCGGGCGGGCAATTGCAGGTTACCCGTCTCAACGAGTTCTACAAGGAGCTGCGCGAGCGTCTGGAGTCGGGCCTGCTCGACAAGGCCCAGCTCAAGGCCCTGCGCAAGCAGCAGGCCAAGGCGGAAAAA
Source organism: Pseudomonas carassii (assembly GCF_036324045.1). Taxonomy (NCBI): domain Bacteria; kingdom Pseudomonadati; phylum Pseudomonadota; class Gammaproteobacteria; order Pseudomonadales; family Pseudomonadaceae; genus Pseudomonas; species Pseudomonas carassii. Next base: position 98,850 of record NZ_JAZDCT010000017.1, read on the forward strand.
CAGCAGAAGAAAAAACCCGAGGAAAAGCGCCGGGTGTTCGTTCTCGACTTCGACGGTGACATCAAGGCCTCGGCCACCGAGAGCCTGCGCAACGAGATCACCGCGCTGCTGACCCTGGCCACCCCGCGTGATGAAGTGGTGCTGCGCCTGGAGAGCGGCGGCGGTATGGTGCACAGCTACGGCCTGGCGGCTTCGCAGCTGGCGCGTATCCGCGAGGCCGGCATCCCGCTGACCATCTGCATCGACAAGGTCGCCGCCAGCGGCGGCTACATGATGGCCTGCATCGGCGAGAAGATCGTCAGTGCGCCGTTCGCGATACTGGGCTCGATTGGTGTGGTGGCGCAGATGCCCAACGTCAATCGCCTGTTGAAGAAGCACGACATCGATTTCGAAGTGCTCACCGCCGGTGAATACAAGCGCACCCTTACCGTGTTCGGCGAGAACACCGACAAGGGCCGGGAGAAGTTCCAGGAAGACCTGGACATCACCCACCAGCTGTTCAAGGACTTCGTTGCCCGCTACCGCCCGCAGCTTCATATAGACGAGGTGGCTACCGGCGAGGTCTGGCTCGGCATCGCCGCGCTCAATCGCCAACTGGTCGACGAACTGGGCACCAGCGACGAGTACCTGAGCCGCAGTGCTCGCGAGGCCAATGTGTTCCTCCTGCGCTTCGCCGAGCGCAAGAGCCTGCAGGAGCGCATTGGCGTGGCCGCCAGCGGGGCGGTGGAGAACACCCTGGTCGGCTTGTGGAGCAAACTCGGGCGTCTGCGCTAACACCTTGAACCCCTTGAAGATTTTTTTCTTCAAGGGGGTTGCAAGGTGCTTCGAATGCCGACATAATGGCGTCCATCGAAACGCAGCTGACTTGAAAAAGCCCAGCGGTTTCAAGGAGATAGCGAAAGCTGACTCCGACTTTGAGGCCGAGTAGCAAAGTGGTTATGCTCCGGATTGCAAATCCGTCTACGCCGGTTCGATTCCGACCTCGGCCTCCACCATTCGAAACCCCGCAGACCGCAGGTCTGCGGGGTTTTTTAATGCCTGCGAATTGTTCGTCGCCCCACCATCAGGGACAAATCGTGGGACACGAAGGAAAGTGTGTGATCACCGGTAAGTCCGCGGTGAACTTCTACTGGTTATTCAAGGATGAAACGCAATGAAGAAGCTCAAAGAACTGGACGCAGCCGCCACCCGTTACCTGAGCAGGTACTCCCGCAAGCAGTTTTTCTCGATTTTCGTTGTGATTACGGCGATCAACTATTGGTGCGCCTACAACGTAGAGGGATACAAATCGATCTGGCTGGCAATGATCGGCGGCTGGTTCTTCGGTATGACCTTCGCGCCGTTCCACGCTAAAAAGGGCCAATCCTGAAGGCAGCTATTGGGTAGCGGTCTTGGGTGGTAGCAAGGGCGGCCAACGTTGGACAGCGAACCGCCTTGATCAGCCGCGTCTGCGCAGCCACTCATCCGCGACGTCCCCCATGGTGGCAGGCGCAGCGCTCTTGATCCAGGCCATGAAGGCGCGGTCGAACTTGAAGGCCTCGCCACATTCATTAACCAGGAACTGTCGGACCTTCTGCGTATTCCGGTAGTGCCTGTCCAGCGGGGTGGTGCGGGTGATCGGTCCAGCGTGCCAGTCGAAGCTCATCTTCATTCCCTTGGATGGCCATGATCCTCGGAGCGTAGCACTGTCTGCGGCTGTGCGGGCGTGCGCTCACCTGATGGTCTGAGCCGTCTCATTGAGCCAGGCGGCTTGCCAGAAGCTCGACAAACGCCCGCACCTTGACCGGTCGAAAGCGAGCCGTTGGAAAGACTGCATGGATCTCGCCTCGGGGTAGCGACCATTGCGGCAGCACCTCGATCAGCCGGCCTGCTTGCAGGTCAGGTTCCGCCACATAGTCCGGAAGGACCGATAGCCCGGCCCCGAGCAGCGTGGCTTCGCGCACTGCCAAGGTGGCGTTGAGCGACAGGCTGGCTCTCATCTCTACCGTTTCGCGCTGTGTGGCGTCCTTGGCAAATACCCACCGGGTCGGCTCTCGCAGCGCGAGGTTCGCCACGATCGGCAACTCGGCCAGCTCCGTTGGGGTCTGCAGTTTGTCCACTCGCGCTTGCCATTGAGGGCCGGCCACCAACCGTTGCGCAAACTGGCCGATACGCCGGGCCTGCAGATGTTGCTCGGTAATCCAGCCAACGCGAATGGAAAGGTCCAGATCGTTGGCGCCCAGATCCAAGGTCTGGTCGCTGAAATGAGCCTCGACCTTGCACTGCGGATATCGCTGCGAGAATGCGGTGATGGCCGGCACCACGACACCGATGCCGTAATCGAAAGGGGCGGTCAGGCGTAGGGTACCCGTCGGCTCGCTGGCGGCCTCGGACAATTCTTCGAAAGCCTCTTCAGCCTCTTTGAGGATCAGGGCGCAGCGGTGGTAGAACTGTTGGCCCGCCTCGGTGGTGCGGACTTTCCGCGTACTGCGAACCAGCAATGTGGTACGACAGTCGCTTTCCAGTCGCGCCACCTGTTGGCTGACCACGGCCTTGGTGATGCCGAGGCGCTCTGCTGCTGCGGTGAAGGAACCGGTTTCGACCACTGCGGTGAAGTACGCAAGCCTGTTCAGGCTGGAAGCGCCGGTCATTGATATACCCTTTAATGTCTGCATTTAACATACAGTGTGTTTATTTTGTATGCGTTTAAATGTCAATTCGCGCGCTATAAGATTCGAGGCATTCCATTCAAGGCGTTTCACTATGAACAAGACCCTGGTTTACCTTTTCGATCCACTGTGCGGCTGGTGCTACGGTGCAGGTGGACCGCTGCCTCAGGTTCTCGAATCCACCGGCCTTGCGTTGCGCCTGATACCGACGGGGCTGTTTTCCGGCAGCGGTGCTCGCGCCATGGATGATGACTTTGCGGCCTACGCCTGGAGCAACGACCAGCGTATCGAGCGCCTGACTGGGCAGGTCTTCAGTGAACGCTATCGTGACCAGGTGCTCGCCGACCGTCTTCAGGGGTTCGACAGTGGTCCGTCTACCCTGGCGCTCAGCGCAGTGAACCTGACGTCGCCTGAGCGCGAGTTCGAAGCACTCAAGGCGATCCAGGCGGCGCGCTATGTCGATGGCCAGGACGTGACTCGACTGGAGACGTTGACTGCAGTGCTGGTGAATCTGGGCTTGGATACCGCCGCCGAGCGGCTGACGCGCCCGGATTCGGCCTTGCTGCAGGCCAACGACGATCGTGTGGGGCAGGGGCGTGCCTTGTTGCGTCGCGTGGGTGGCCAAGGCGTGCCGACATTCGTTCTGCATCAAGCGGACGACGCCCTGCAGTTGTTACCTGCCAGCGCTATCTTTTCAGATCCTGAGGCCTTCATTCGCGAGCTGAACGCGGGGGTAAAACCATGAGCAAGAGCAACCTGGACATCATCCGAGCCTCGTACGAAGGCTCAGCCGAGCAGAATGGTCAGAATCTATTGGCGGCGCTGGCTGCGGACGTGACCTGGACCGAAGCGGCCGGCTTCCCTTATGCCGGTACCTATGTCGGCCCCCAGGCGATCATGGAGGGTGTGTTCCATCGCCTCGCTACCGAATGGGATGGCTACCAGGCCAAGGTGCATACCTATGTGGCCGAGGACGACCGAGTTGCCGCCTTTGGCGTCTACTCGGGGACCTATCGCAAGACCGGGAAGGCGATGACCGCTACCTTTGCCCACCTGTACCGGTTGAAGAACGGCAAGATTGTCAGCATGGAGCAATACGTCGACAGTGCGCAGGTCAACGTGGCGCTCAGCTGAGCCGTTTCAAGGTCGCTGTCGGTTCAGGGCGCAGGCCGCCGCAGAGCGGCCTGCGCCGAGTGGCAATTACTTGCCCGAAGCGTCCTGCTCGACCATCAGGTCCAGCACATAGACCTGCGACGAGGCGTCGGCCGGCGGGTTCTTCCATTCGTATTGTTTCACGCGCAGCACGGTGCGTACGCCGTCGCGGTGCTCGTAGCCTTCGATGGACTGGTACAGCGGGTGCCAGCTGTCCTGGGTCGCCAGCTGCAGGCCGGCGTCGTCATAGCGACGCTCGCGCACTTGCAGGCACTGGTAGTTGGGGATCAGTGGATGGCTGCACTTGACGGTCTTGGCGGCCACTTCCAGGAACTTGATCTCGCCCTTGCTGCCATAGCGGGTCTCCGGGGTGGCTTCACCCTGGAACTTCAGCACCGAGCCGTCCTGGGTGGTCAGTTGCAGTACTGGCTCCCCGGCATCGTCGGAGAGGGTGGTACGCAGGTCGCCCTTGAACAGGCGGCCAACCTGGGCATCCAGTTCCATCAGGGGCTTGTCGCAGGCCTTCAGGGTCGAGGCCAGTGATTGCACCTTCAGTACGCCGTCCTGGTAGGCATAGCCGCCGAACTGGTTGTTGCAGCCGCCGCTGATGTTCAGGTTGCGTTCGGCGAAGTTCAACCGCAGTTTGCCCTCGACGCCTGGGGCCATGGCGGTGATGGGTTTGCCCGAGGCATCGTTGGCCGCTACCAGGTTCCAGTAGTAGGCCGAGAGTTTTGGCTGGGTTGCGGCAGACGCGGCAGTGGCAGGCATGGAAGGCGCTCCTTCATGGGAAGTGGACGCCGGGGTGCAGGCCTGGAGCAGGGCGGCGCAGACGGCAACGAGGAGAAGGTTCTGTTTCATGGTTCGCTCTTTCAGCCTTGAAAAATGGGGGCGGCATCCTCGACAGGTGGGATGCGCGCGCCGGTAAACCGGGATATCGAGGCCGTATCAGGATCGCTTCGCGATGTGGACCTTGCCACGTCTGTAAGCGCTATCGGACGGCCTCGGCAGTAACCGATGGCAATGGGACAGCATCGATCCCATTGAGTTTCATCGACGGGGTGGCCGACAAGTGTTGCCAGATTTTGCAGGACAGCCAGCGCCCTCTAGACCTGCGGACCTTTGCAGGGATATCCACTCATTTTCGCGGCCTGCAGCGCCCGCTCGCTGGTCAAGGGCTTGAGCGCCCCCGCTGCGTAGCCGTTCTTGATGTAAAGAAAATAGTTGCCCTTCAGATCGTGGAAGATCCGGTACACATCGGCAGCTCTATGGGGGGTGGGCAGCGTGACTTTGTCGACCACCAGTTCATAGCCGTCGATACCCAGGCTGCCCAGCCTGGTCGTGAAGTCTGCTTCGAAGGCTGCGCGCCAGCGATTGCGCTCGTAGGTGCATGCCCAGAAGAGGGCGATCAGTAGCAATAGCCCCGCGCACAGGAAGGCTATGTCGGTGAGCAGTTTCAGCATGTCGTTCCTTTGACCTGTGGTCCTTCAATACCGGCTGGATGCCACTTTACCAAGTCGCAACGGTAGTATGCGCGCCCGCCGTGGTGCCGATATGCCTGATTGCTCAAGCAGGGTCATGGCGAAGCCCCATGTCGTTGTCATGGGCTAGGATTGCACAGACCCCAATCTGCAGAGGCAAGCAGCAATGAGCAAACGCCGCACCGTTATTGCCACACTGACATCCATCGCACTGGTACTGGGGCCCTGCATATCCTTCGCCGACCCGGGGAATGGCAAGGGGCACGGCAAGGGACAATCCCAGCAGAACCATGGCAACCCAGGGGCGGGCAAGCACGATGGTGGTCATGGCGGCCCCGTGATAGACCGTGGCGATGTGCTCGGTATCCTGGGTGGGCACCGTGACTACTGGAGTCCTGGGCCAGCGCTGCCTCCAGGTATCCAGAAGAACCTGGCGCGCGGCAAGCCGCTGCCCCCTGGCATTGCCAAGAAGCTTGATGGCCGGCTGCTGGGCCAACTGCCGCGTTATGAGGGTTACGAATGGATGCAGGCGGGTGTCGACCTGATTCTGGTGGCAGTCGCCACGGGGGTGATCTACGAAGTACTCAACGGTGCTTTCGACTAGCGCGCAGGCAAAGAAAAGGCCCGCTGGGGAGGGCGGGCCAAGTGTTTCACGGATGAGTCACTACCTTGGCACGGCAGACGTGAAAATGTTGTCAATTGCCGTGGCTTTCTCGTGATCGGAGCGCCCAAAAAAGAAAACCCGCCTAAAGAGGCGGGTTGAACAGAACGTATCGAAGCCAGGTCAGTCTGCCTACGCGAATGTCAGAATTTCGTGAAGGCCATGCTGAAAGGGGCTCAGTAACCGTTACTGAATTTTTCCTCGATCTTGCGCTTCTCCATCGCGTACTGCCTCGGATCGATCTCTTCTGCGATCAGCTTGTTGTCGAGCGTATCCATCTGGCTTTTCTTCATGCGCGAGACATGGGCGCGGGTGGCCTGGTAGTTGATCGACTCGGCGGCGCTGTAGCCACTGACCGGGTCCCAGAGAATCGAGAGCGGCCACAGCAGCAGGTTGGCAACGCCATAACCATAGGCTCGGCCATAGAACGAGCCCCCGCCGGGCAGCAGGCCGAGTGCCGCGGCAGCGCCCGGGCTCTTTTCCCTGACTTCGAGGTTTTGCGCGCGGTAGTAGCCGAGCTCCTGTTCCTGCACGGAGTTCAGGCCGCTGGCGCACCCCGTGGTCAGGACGACAAGGGCGGCGGCGATCAGGTGACGAGCGAATGGCATTGCGGATTCCTTGGAATTTCAGTGAATTACCTCGCAATCCAGGGCGAGGCGGTGGAATCCTACCTGACATGATGGCACTTTGCCTCGAAATGTTACATTCAGATGAATGGGGCGACCCTGCAGGGGCGTCATGCTTGTCTGTTCATCACCGATGATGCAGTTCGAGCTGGCTGATGACACAGACCGAGGCGTCCTCCGGTGCTGTGCTGTCGCTGAAGTCCACCTGGTTGTAGACACCACCGTGGAAGTTGAAGGTGCGGCTGTTCCAGGTACTGGCCATTTGCAGCAGCCCTGTACTGCCTGTGCGGCCGTTGCAGGTGGCTGAAATCATCGCGGCCCCTGCTGCAGAAACCTCCAGGGTAATGTCGAAGGGGGTGTGCAGGGGCACGTTGGCGAGGATTTCGCTGTTGGTCGGTGTCGCCTGATCGAAGTCCCGGCGAAAGCCGAGGGTGATCTTGCCCTTGTTCCAGAACACCTTGATCGCCGGGCTGTCGTCGTCTTTCACATGCATCTGCGCGATCACCACCTTCTGCGCCGAGTTGACCTGATCGAGCACCATGCGCTGGTGGCTGAAATGTCGGTTGGCACTGTCCATGGCCCAATAGGTGGCTTCCTTCCACTCGCAGCGGGTGCGATGGGTGCTCTTGCTCGACGCGCCCTTGGTCGGCGCGGTCATGCGTACCGCGCCATTGTCCAGGCGCCTGACCACCTGGGGCAGAGTGGCCAGGGCCTGGGCTCCGGTCACCTCCAACGCGACAGGGTTGCTAGCGGACTTGGCAAGCGGGGTGGTGATGATCAGCGTGTCGATGTTCACGGCCATGGGAAATCTCCTTGATGAAAAAGATCCTGCACCCATGCGAGCGCTGAAATGGCGGGCGGTTCAGTGGCGCGGGGGACGGCCGGGAAAAAAAGCCCGCCAAGGCGGCGGGCAAAGTGCGTTTTTGAAGGGAGAGCCTGCACCATGCGCCTTGTCGGTTAAGCCGGGGTTAAGCGCCGTGAGGATTGACCGCCCGCGCCGATGCGCCTATACAGGCGTGCCGTTGTTACCGGAGCCTGCGATGCACGACGAAGACGATCTGCCCGAACCCGAGCACGACCACCTGCTCGACCCCGAATTCCACGAAGACTTCGACCCCGAAGCTGACGCCTACGGGGCGCTGGACGAAGTTGAGGAGGACGAAGAGTCACTCGACGACTTCGACGATGAAGACGACCACCCGGCCTGGCACGACGACTGCGACGATTGATGCCGCCGCCGTCGCGCTCAGCGGCGGTCGAGGGAGAAGCGCCCGGCGCCGGTGAGGGCCAGTAGCAGCAACCCACCGACGATGGCGAGGTTCTTCAGGAACTGGGTCATGTTGGCGCTGCGCTCGGGCTCGATCATGTTCCAGAACGGGTGCCCGAGCAGCGCGGTACCCAGCACGAACAAGGCGAACAGCAATGCCAGTGGGCGGGTGTAGAAGCCCAGGATCAGCAGGATGCCGACCAGCAGCTCCATGATCACGGCGACGGCTGCCGCCAGCATGGGCGCGGGTGCGCCGAGGGAAGTCATGTAGCCGACCGTGCCTTCGAAACCGCTCAGTTTGCTCCAGCCGGAGAGCACGAACAGGATCATCAGCAGGATGCGGGCGAGCAGCAGGATGACGTCGCGTTGACCGTCGAGCAGGCTATAGCGCATGGCGGCGCTCCAGTGGACAGGGACAGGTTCCACTCTAGCAGTTGCGCGGCGGTTTTCCGGCGGGCATGAAAAAGGCGCCGCAAGGGCGCCTTGATCGACAGAAGATGGTGCGAGTGGCGGGACTCGAACCCGCAAGGCTCACGCCGACAGATTTTAAGTCTGCTGTGTATACCAATTCCACCACACTCGCACGATTGACCGGCATGCTGCATAGCAGCAGGGCCTGGACAATCAGGCGCGCTTTATAACCCATTGTTATAGAAGCGTCAACCGGCCCCGAGGTTCAGGGTTCGATGCTGCGGGCGATGTCACGCATGTCGCAGGCCGAGTGGCGCAGGTCATCGACATGCCCGTCCATGGCCTGTGCATCGGCCTGGTGGATCGAGTGGCGCAGGAACCGGGCATGGCCGTCCAGGGCTTGGCAAAGTTCGTCGAGTTCGCCGGCGCTGCGCACCAGGTCGTCCTGCAGCCCTTGCATGCGAAGGTTCGAAGTCATGTCGCTTCCTTGTGGGGGGCGGGGCCACTATAGGTCAATTGACAGGATGCCGCCATTCCGCCACTGTTCAGGCATTGGATCCAACTGGTCGTGTCGCCATGTCATCGCGTTCCCCCGACCCAGAGGCAGTCCGGCGCGTACGCCCGAAGCTGTTCTGGCGTCTGCTGTTTCTGCTTGTCTGCCTGCTGGCGGCATTCCTGTACGCCGGTTTCATGAGCCTGGGCGGCTACCTGCTGATGCTCGGCCTCGATCAGGAACACCCCGAACCACAGCGCTTCCTGGCATTGGGCGGCGGGGCGTCGATCCTGCTGCTGGGGTTGTGGTTGCTGAAGGTGGCGATGCCGCGCCGGCTGGTGCCGACGGTGGTGGAGCGCGAGCACTGACGATCGTCGCCTGAAGGACGGTGTCGGCGGGACTTTTGACTACGCTCAATATGTCCTTTCGCGGTGCTTGTGGAGCTTGCATGGTGTCGACAGACCGCCCCACCCATTCGGTGATGCCCGAGGCGCGCTACGAGCAGTTGGTCCAGGCCGTGGTGGACTATGCCATCTACATGCTCGACCCGACTGGCCATGTGGTGTCGTGGAACGCGGGCGCGCAGCGGATCAAGGGTTATCGTGCCGACGAGGTGATTGGCCGGCATTTCTCGTTGTTCTTTACCGATCAGGACCGTGCCGAAGGCCGTCCGCAACAGCTGCTGAACCAGGCCTTGGAAGAGGGCAAGGCGCAGGACGAGGGCTGGCGCGTGCGTAAGGATGGCACGCAATTCTGGGCGCTGGCGGCGCTGGATGTGATCCGGGACGAGCATGGCGAGGTCATCGGCCTGGCCAAGGTCACCCGCGACATCACCGACCGCCGCGAATCCGCGCTGCAACTGGACGCCATGCGCGCGCAGCTGTTCCAGGCGCAGAAGCTCGAGGCCCTGGGGCAACTGACCGGTGGCCTGGCCCATGACTTCAACAACTTGCTGACGATCATCCTCAGCTCTGCCCGGCTGGCCTCTGGCAGCCAGGACCCGGCGCGGGTGCGGCGCCTGCTCGAGCATATTCTCGACGCCGGACAGCGCGGTACCCAACTGACCCAGCAACTGCTCAGCTTCGCCCGGCATCGGCAACTGAACGTCACCCGCATCGCTCCGGCCCAGATGATCGACACCACCTGCGGGCTGGCAGAGCACGCGCTGCCGGGGGACATCGAACTGCTGCCGCAGGTGCAGCCGGATCTACCGTTGATCGAGGTGGACGCCGGGCAGTTGCAGATGGTCCTGCTCAACCTGGTGTTCAACGCCCGCGACGCCATTGCGGCGACGGGGCAGATCCACCTGGCGGTCGAAAGCGTGCGCCTGACCGGCGAGGTGGAGGGGTTGCACGGGCACTTCGTGCGCTTCGATGTGCGTGATGACGGGCAGGGCATCGATCCCCAGGTGTTGCCGCGCATCTTCGAACCGTTCTTCACCACCAAGGCTTTCGGCAAGGGCACGGGCCTGGGGCTGAGCCAGGCCTATGGTTTCGCCCGCCAGAGTGAGGGCGCGATCAGCGTCTCCAGCCGCCCCGGCGGAGGCACCTGCATGAGCCTGTACCTACCTGCCCGAACGGGCGCTGATACCCCAGCGAGCGACGGATAGACGACCATGGTAGAGCAACTCAAGCGACTGGCCACCGGCATCGAAGGGCTTGATGCGCTGCTCAAGGGCGGGTTGGTGGTCGGCGCCTCCTACATCGTCCAGGGGCACCCGGGCTCGGGCAAGACCATCCTCGCCAACCAGCTGGCCTGCAACCATGTGCGCGACGGTGGCCGGGTGCTGGTGGCGACTTTGCTCAGTGAGTCCCACGAGCGCCTGTTCCAGTACCTGTCGACGCTGAGCTTCTTCGACCCGGCGCTGGTCGGTGACAGCATCCAGTTCGTCAGCGCCTTCGATACCCTCGAGCAGGATGGCCTGGACGCGGTGGTCAGGCTGTTGCGCCAGGAGATCGCCCGGCAGCAGGCCACCTTGCTGGTCGTCGATGGCCTGCTCAACGCCCGCTCGCGGGCGGAAACCAGCCTGGACACCAAGAAGTTCGTCTCCGAGCTGCAGGGGCATGCGGCGTTCGCCGGTTGCACGGTGTTGCTGCTGACCAGTGCCCGGCTGGAGGAGGGCAGCCCCGAGCACACCATGGTCGATGGCGTGATCGAGCTGGGTGAGCATCTGGTCGGCAGTACTGCGGTGCGGCATGTCCAGCTGCGCAAGACCCGTGGCAGCAGCGCGCTGTCCGGGCGCCACGAATGCCAGATCGATGAGTCGGGGTTGCAGGTCTATCCGCGCCTTGAAGCGCTCTACAGCCGGCCCAGCCAGCAGGATGCGCAAACCCTGGCGCGGGTCGCCACCGGGGTCGCCGACCTGGACGGCATGCTCGGTGGCGGGCTGGCCGAGGCCTCGGTGAGCCTGCTGATGGGGCCATCGGGCGTAGGCAAGACGGCCTTGGGCATCGCGTTTCTCGCTGCCTCGACGAAGGCCGCGCCGGGCCTGCATTTCGGTTTCTACGAGACGCCGGCGCGGCTGCGCCTGAAGGCGTCCGCGCTGGGCTACGATCTGCCGGCGCTGGAGCGCGAGGGGGCGGTGCAACTGAGCTGGCAGCCGACCACCGAAGGCCTGCTGGACCAGCTCGGCGCCCGTCTGCTGGCGCAGGTCGAGGCATTGGGCGCGCGGCGCGTGGTGATCGACAGCCTGGGCGCATTCGGCCGCCTGGCGCTGGAGCCCGCCCGCCTCAACGCGTTCTTCCGCGCGCTGACCGGCGAGCTGCGCGCCCGCGGCGTCACGGTGCTGCTGACCTGGGAAATGCGCGATATCTTCGGTTCGGAGATCACCGCGCCGGCCCCGGACCTGTCGAGCATCGTCGACAACCTGATCCTCATGCGCTTCGCCGAGCTCGATGCACAACTGCACCGCGCCCTGTCGATCATCAAGGTGCGCGACAGCGACCATGATCCGGCCTTGCAGGCATTGAACCTGGGACCGAATGGCATCAGCCTGACGCGGGCGTTCGATGGCGCCAGCGGCGTGCTCAGCGGCTCGGCGACAACGCCAGGAGACCGCTGATGGGATGAACAGCATCCTGATCGTCGATGACGAGTACCTGATTGCCGATATCCTGGGTTTTGCCCTGGAGGATGAGGGCTACCTGGTAGAAAAGGCCAGCAATGGGCGCAAGGCCCTGGAGGCCCTGAGAGAGAAGCGCGTGGACCTGGTGATCACCGACTACATGATGCCGGTGCTCAATGGTGAGGAGCTGCTGAATGCGATTCGTGACGAGCTGCAGCTGGCGGATTTGCCGGTGATTCTCATGAGCGGCGCCCAGGCCAGCCAGGGTCGGGCCTGCCCGGGAAGGTTCGCGGCGGTATTCGACAAACCCTTCGACATGGACCGGATGATCGCCACGGTGCGCGAACTGCTCGGCACCTGAGGTTCGGGAGAGGCTCCCCGCATGGGCGGGCAATCGATCAGGCGCATCCGTGCGGCATGATGCGGTTGGCTTGGGATTACTCGTCGTTGCTCTTTTCCGGCGCCGGGCTGCCGGCCTGGATCCGCTTGTAGATCTCTTCACGGTGCACCTGGACATCCTTCGGCGCATCGATACCGATCCTCACCTGCATCCCCTTGACGCCCAGAATGGTGACTTTGATGTCGTCGTCGATGACGATGCTTTCGCCAACCTTGCGTGTGAGTATCAGCATGTAGTTCTCCTTGGTGATGTAGAAAACCGCCGAGCCTGATGGTCTGCGGTGGGAGCCTGTCCCTCTTCCTTCTCATTAAAGACGCTTTCGGCGGATAGTAATTCCCCGACAGACAAATTCTGTTATCGATCTTTAGTTGCAGGTGCCAGTGGGGGTGCTACGCATTCCCCTGGCCAAGGTGCTCGGTGGCAAGGATAGGGTGCTTGGCGCCATATGGGAAATTTCTCTGCTCGATGAACTAAATAGTGGGGGTCAATGATCGTTCTGCTGCTCGAGGTGGTGGCTTGTAGTCAACGAAGTGACTTGAGGCAAGCGATCAACCCAGCAGCGCCACCGACTTGATCTGCGCCCACAGCATCTGGCCCGGCTGTACCGCGAGCTGGTCCGCCGAATAACGGGTGATGCGCGCCAGCAGGGCGTTGCCGGCGGCGTCCAGGCTGACCAGCACATGGGCCGGGTTGTCCGCCGGGCGGAACTCGCGGACCCGCACCGGCAGGCGGTTGAGGATGCTCGAGGCGCTATCGGCGGTCAGCGCCAGGCTGACATCCCGGGCCTGCACCTTGAGTCGCAGGGTGCTGCCCATGTGCAGCCCCGGGTGGGCGATGCGCAAGCGCTGGCCGTCACCGCCAGGCAGGCGCAGTTCGAACAGCTGGTAATGCGGATCGTGGCCCACCACCACGCCTTCGAGCACCACGCCGGCATCCTCGCCCTGGGCCAGCGGCAGGTCGAGGCGTGCCAGGGTCTGGCCGATCGGCCCGCTGGCCACGGCCTTGCCCTGTTCGAGCAGGACCAGGTGATCGGCCAGGCGGGCCACTTCGTCCTGGGCGTGGCTGACGTAGATCAGCGGGATATCCAGTTCGTCGTGCAGGCGCTCCAGGTACGGCAGGATCTCGCGCTTGCGCGCGCTGTCGAGCGCGGCCAGCGGTTCGTCCATCAGCAGCAGCCGTGGACTGCTGAGCAGGGCCCGGGCGATGCCGACCCGTTGTGCCTCGCCGCCGGACAGGGTCGCCGGTTTGCGCGCCAGCAGGTGGCTGATGCCCAGCAGCTGGCAGGCCTGTTCCTGGCTGATCTTGCGCGCCTCGGGGGCGATGCGGCGCCAGCCGAACTCGAGGTTGCCGCGCACCGACAGGTGCGGGAACAGGCTGGCCTCCTGGAACACGTAGCCGACCGGGCGCTGGTGCGGCGCGATGAAGTGCCCGCGCGCGCTGTCCTCCCACACCTCTCCATTGACCTCGATGTAGGCGCTGGCGGCTCGCTCAAGGCCGGCCAGGCAGCGCAGGCACGAGGTCTTGCCCGAGCCGGAGTGGCCGAACAGGGCGCTGATGCCGCGTCCGGGCAGGTTCAGGTCGACGTCCAGGGTGAAGTCGTCACGCGCCAGTTTCAGGCGTGCCTGTATCGATGCGCTCATGTCAGCTCCAGCCGGCCTTGCCACGGCGGCCGGCATAGAGCATCAGCAGCACCAGGAACGAGAACACCAGCATGGCCCCGGCCAGCCAGTGCGCCTGGCTGTATTCCATGGCCTCGACGTGATCGAAGATCTGCACCGAGACCACGCGGGTCCTGTCGGGAATGTTGCCGCCGATCATCAGCACCACGCCGAACTCGCCCACGGTGTGGGCGAAGCCGAGGATGCTGGCGGTGACGAAGCCGGGGCGCGCCAGTGGCAGTACCACATGGATGAAGGTATCCCAGGGGCTGGCGCGCAGGGTGGCGGCCACCTCCAGCGGGCGCTGGCCGATGGCGCCGAAGGCGTTCTGCAATGGCTGCACCACGAAGGGCATGGAGTACACCACCGAGCCGATCACCAGCCCGGTGAAGCTGAACACCACGCTGCCCAGGCCCAAGGCCTGGGTCGCCTGGCCGATCCAGCCGTGGGGGCCGAGGGCCAGCAGCAGGTAGAAGCCGATCACCGTCGGTGGCAGCACCAGGGGCAGGGCCACCACCGCGCCGATCGGCCCGCGCAGCCAGGAACGGGTGCGCGCCAGCCACCAGGCGATGGGCGTGCCCAGCACCAGGAGGATGGCGGTGGTCAGGCTGGCCAGCTTGATGGTCAGCCAGATGGCACCCAGGTCACTGGCGTCGAGCGGCATCAGAGCTCATAGCCGTAGGACTTGATCACCGCGGCGGCCTTCGGGCCCTTGAGGTAGTCGACCAGGGCCTTGGCGGCCGGGTTGTCCTTGCCTTTGTTGAGGATCACCGCGTCCTGGCGGATCGGGTCATGCAGCTCGGCCGGAACGATCCATGCCGAGCCCTCGGTTACCTTGCCATCCTTGTAGATCTGCGAAAGGGCGACGAAGCCCAGCTCGGCATTGCCGGTGGAAACGAACTGGAAGGCCTGGGTGATGTTCTGGCCTTCGACGATCTTCGCCTTGGTGGCCTCGGTCAGCTTCAGCTTGTCCAGCACCTGGGTGGCGGCCAGGCCGTAGGGCGCGGCCTTGGGGTTGGCGATGGACAGGTGTTTGTATTCGTTCTTCTTCAGCACCTCGCCCTTGGCGTCGACGTAGCCCGGCTTGGCCGACCACAGCGCCAGGGTGCCGATGGCATAGGTGAAGCGCGAACCCGCGACGATCTCTTTTTCTTGCTCGAGCTTGGCTGGGGTGCTGTCGTCGGCGGCGAGGAACACTTCGAACGGCGCGCCGTTCTTGATCTGCGCGTAGAACTGGCCGGTGGCGCCGTAGGCGGCGATCAGCTTGTGGCCGGTGTCCTTCTCGAAGTCCTTGGCGATGGCCTGGATGGGCGCTGTGAAGTTGGCCGCCACGGCGACCTGGACCTCGTCGGCCTGTGCGGCGTTGACGGCGATCAAGGTGGCAAGGGCGCTGAAGGCCAGGTGGGACAGGCGAATACGCATGCAAACGGCTCCTAGGGACGGCGGGTTATCGTTATGGCATGAACTATATAGCGATACGCCATCCGTCGGGAAGAGGGGGTCTGAAAATTTCCTGATTTTTGGGTCAGCTTTTTGCTGTCTGCCCGGCAATGGCCCGAGTCAGGTCGCCCGCCGGCATAGGCCGCCCGAGGCGCAGCGCCTGTCCCGACCACAGGTTGCTGAAATCGGCGTTGCCCTGTGGATCGGTGATTGCCCGCAGCGGCATCAGCGCGCCGCCAGCCAGCGGGAAGCGTGGGGCGAGGGCGCTCATCGGCCCCAGTTCGCGCATCAGGCGGTTGTTGATGCCGCGGGCCGGGCGGCCGGTGAACAAGTTGGTCAGCGCGGTGTCGCTGGCGGGTGCGCTGTCCAGGGCGCGGCGGTGCGCCGGGGATACCTTGGCCTCGGGGCAGAACAGGTAGGCCGTACCCACCTGCACCGCCGAAGCGCCCAAGGCCAGGGCGGCGACCAGGCCGCGATGATCACCGACACCGCCCGCCGCGATCACTGGCAGACGCACGGCATCGACCACCTGCGGCACCAGGGCGAAGGTGCCGATCTGGCTGGTGATGTCGCTGCCGAGGAACATGCCGCGATGACCGCCGGCCTCGTAGCCCATGGCGATGATCGCGTCGCAGCCGTGCTGTTCCAGCCACAGCGCTTCCTCCACCGTGGTGGCGCTGGATAGCACCTTGGCCCCGGCTGCCTTGACCCGCCGCAGCAGTTCAGGCGCCGGCAGGCCGAAGTGGAAGCTGACCACCTCCGGGCGCAGTTCCTCCACCAATCGGCAGCTCTGTTCATCGAAAGGCGCACGATTGGACACCGGCGTGGGCGCCTCGAAGTCCGCACCGACTTCCTCGTAATAGGGCTTGAGCGCCTGCTTCCAGCGGGCGTCGCGCTCGGGCTCGGGTGCCGGCGGCTGGTGACAGAAGAAGTTCAGGTTGAGCGGGCCCGGGCAGGCGGCGCGGAAAACCTCGATCTCGCCGCGCACCTGCTCGACGGTGAGCATGGCGCAGGGCAGGGCGCCCAGGCCGCCGGCATTGCCGACTGCAATGGCCATGGCTGAACCGCTGGTGCCGGCCATGGGGGCCTGGAGAATGGGCAGCTCGATACCCAGCAGGTCGAGGATGCGGCGGTCTTGCCAGGTGCTCATGGGCGACTCCTTGAGTGCGGGGCGTGCTGCGTGGTTACAGGGCCTTGCTGACCTGGATGTCGCTGATCTTGTCGGCGTCGTCGCCGTGGATCTTGCGCAGGGCCTGCTGCGCCTGCTCGAGGGAGGCGTCGGGCATCTGGGCGAAGTCCCAGCGGCGTTCGCCGTCGAGCTTGTACTTGATCACGTACTTGATGGTCTGGGTCATGCGGCTATCCGAGTGTTATCCAAGTTTCGACGACGAGCGACGGATGATCTTGATCTTGTGGCTGAGGGCCGGCTTGCGCGTCACCGAGATCGGGCGGGTGGTCACGGTGTCGATGGTGATGTTCCAGAAGCCGGTGCTGGGCACGGTGATCTTCGCCGGGAAGCGCTCGAAGTGGCCGCCGTGGTAGGTGTGGCGCCCGCCATTCTTGAAACTGCGGAAGTTGGCGTCGTTCATCAGGCGGATGTTGCAGCGCTGGGAGCACTCGATGACGACGATGTCGTCCTCGTTCAGGTGCTCGCGCTGGTGTACGAATTTCATGGGGTGCTCCGCAAGGATTGTTTCAGCAAACGCGAAAGATACCACGATGTGAGGTTACACTTGCGCCCGGGCTGGCCCGGCCAAGGAGATTTCTGCCAGACGTGGGAGCAAAACCGCCTGGATGTGGTCAGAGGATGACTTTGCAGATGCTGGAGACGATGTAGATGAAATGGGTGGTAGCCGCGGTATCGCTGGCATTGGGTGGCTGTGTCAGCGTGACGGAACTCGAGCAGTCGCACGCGACGCTGGATGTGATCTCCGGCAAGACGCCGCGCGAGTATGCCGATTGCGTGAAGAACAAGCTGGCCGACTCCCGTGAGCCGCTGCAGGAAGAAATGCGTGGCGATACCTTGCGCCTGATCGTTCCGCAGAAGCTTTCGGCCGGTGTCGGTCCAGCGGCGTTGTTCGATATCGACAAGCGCGGCAGCGGCAGCGCGATCAAGGTGTACGAGCGGCTGAACAATTTCCCGTTGCGCCTGGGCGACGTGCGCACGTCGGCGACCCAATGCATCTCCGGTTCTTGATCCAGCTCAGTTAATCGGCAATTAGCTGGCGGTTTGCCACTTTCCTTCCCGGTGACGCGTTGTCGCACGTCGGGGAATAGGCCTAGTATTTCTGGGCTTATATCGTTTAAGCCTAAGCTTATAACAAGGAAATGGAGCCTCCGTGATGAAACCCCTGAGCCATGTCGTGATCGGCAGCCTGCTGATCTTGGCCTGGCCCTCGGCGCACGCTGCCGATGGCCAGAAGATCTTCAACCAGGGCGGGCAGAACCCCGCCGCCATGGCCTGCCTGGGCTGCCATGGTCCGGACGGCAAGGGTATCGCCGCTGCCGGCTTTCCACGTCTCGCCGGCTTGCCTGCCGGCTATCTCAGCAAGCAATTGCACGACTTTCGCAACGGCAGCCGCAAGCAGGCGGTGATGGAGCCATTGGCCAAGGCCCTGGACGATGCCGAAATCGAGGCAATCAGCGCCTATCTGGCCAAGCTGCCGGCCGATGCCGCGGCGGACACGCGTCGTCAGCAGATCGCCAACGATCCGGTGACCCGCCTGGCCGTCTACGGCGACTGGAGCCGGATGATCCCCGGTTGCGTGCAGTGCCACGGGCCGGGCGGCAGCGGTGTCGGCGAGCACTTCCCGCCGCTGGCCGGGCAGCCTGCCGGTTACCTGGTGGCGCAGCTCAATGCCTGGCGCGATGGCAGCCGCAGTAATGATCCCAACCAGATGATGGTCAACGTGGCCAAGGCGATGACCGATGCCGAGGTCAAGGCGGTCGCCGACTACTTCGCCCAACCTGCCAGCCAGGAGGTCAAGCCATGAAAATCCTGATGCCAACCCTGCTGCTGGCCATGGGCACTGCCCAGGCCGCCCCCATCGCCATGGAAGACCAGTCCCAGCTCAAGGTCCCGGGCGTGCAGGTCGCCCCGCAGTTCGTGCCGCCCGCCGAAAGCGCGATCCCGGACAATGCCTTCGGCAAGATGGTCCGTGAAGGCCACGCGCTGTTCGTCGATACCCGCCGGCTGATGCCCGATGCGGTCGGCAACGGCATGAACTGCAGCAACTGCCACCTCGACCAGGGGCGCCTGCCGCATTCCGCACCGCTGTGGGGCGCCTACCCGATGTATCCGGCGTATCGCAAGAAAAACGACAAGGTCAACACATTTGCCGAGCGCATCCAGGGCTGCTTCACCTTCAGCATGAACGGCAAGCCACCGGCGGCCGACAGCCCGCAGATGACCGCCTTGAGCGTCTACGCCTACTGGCTGTCGACCCAGGCGCCGACCGGCGTGGAAATCGCCGGGCGTGGCTATCCGGAAGTGCCCAAGCCCGAGGGTGGCTACGACTTCAAGCGCGGCAAGCAGGTGTACGACGAGCAATGCGCGATCTGTCACGGCGGCAATGGTGAAGGTCAGAAGGTGGCCGGGGAATTCGTGATGCCGCCGCTGTGGGGCAAGGATTCCTACAATTGGGGCGCCGGCATGCACCGGATCAATACCGCGGCATCGTTCATCAAGTACAACATGCCACTGGGCAAGCCCGGTAGCCTGAGCGACCAGCAGGCCTGGGACGTGGCGGCCTGGATCAACCGCCATGAGCGGCCGCAGGATCCGCGGCTGGTCGAAGGCTCGATCGAAAAGACTCGGCTGAAGTTCCATGCCAACGACGGGGTCAACCTGTATGGGCAGAAGGTCGATGGCGTGCTGATCGGGCAGGGGATCGGCGGCTGATTGGACATCATCGCGGGGCACGTCGCATCGGCGTACCGCCAATGCGACATGCCCCGCGATGATGCTGCCGGTCGCCTGAAATTCACGCCCTGGCGGAACTATCTACACTGGAATATCTCTATGATGGCATCGGCCAGCGCGGGGGGCATTGTAAGGTGACCGCCGCCTGATTAGACTGCGCCGAATTTCGTACGCAAAGCCCTTGTTAAGGACGTATATGATCAAGAAATGCTTGTTCCCGGCAGCCGGTTACGGCACCCGCTTCCTGCCCGCTACCAAAGCCATGCCCAAGGAAATGCTGCCGGTGGTCAACAAGCCACTGATCCAGTATGGCGTTGAAGAAGCACTGGACGCCGGCCTCAACGAGATCTCCATCGTCACCGGCCGTGGCAAGCGCGCCCTGGAAGACCACTTCGACATCAGCTACGAGCTGGAAAACCAGATCAAGGGCACCGACAAGGAGAAATACCTGGTCGGCATCCGCCGCCTGCTCGACGAGTGCTCCTTCGCCTACACCCGCCAGACCGAAATGAAAGGCCTGGGCCACGCCATCCTGACCGGCCGCCCGCTGATCGGCGACGAGCCGTTCGCCGTGGTGCTGGCAGACGACCTGTGCGTCAACCTCGAGGGTGACGGCGTGCTCGCGCAGATGGTCGCGCTGTACAAGAAGTACCGCTGCTCGATCGTCGCCATCCAGGAAGTCGATCCGCAGGAAACCAACAAGTACGGCGTCATCGCCGGTGAAGAGATCAAGGATGGCATCTTCCGTGTCGACGCCATGGTCGAGAAGCCCAAGCCAGAGGACGCACCGTCCAACCTGGCAATCATCGGCCGCTATATCCTGACCCCGGACATCTTCGAGAAGATCGAGCAGACCGAGCCGGGCAAAGGTGGCGAGATCCAGATCACCGACGCGCTGATGAAGCAGGCCGCCGAAGGTAACGTGATCGCCTACAAGTTCAAGGGCAAGCGTTTCGACTGCGGTGGCGCCGAAGGCTACATCGAAGCGACCAACTTCTGCTTCGAGAACTTCTACAAGACCGGCAAGGCTTACTGAGCCCCCGGTGTTGTCTGAAAAAGCCACCTTCGGGTGGCTTTTTTGTTTGCGGCGGCCAACGGCGCTATGCTGGGCGTCTGCCTAGGAGACTCAATGCATGGCTTACGATTTTGATCTGTTTGTGATTGGCGCCGGTTCTGGCGGTGTACGCGCGGCGCGCTTCGCTGCGGGTTTCGGCGCAAAAGTGGCGGTTGCCGAAAGCCGCTACCTCGGCGGCACCTGTGTCAACGTTGGCTGCGTGCCGAAGAAACTGCTGGTGTACGGTGCCCATGTCGCCGATGAACTGGAACAGGCCGCAGGCTTCGGTTGGACCCTGGAAGAGGGTCACTTCGACTGGGGCACGCTGATTGCCAACAAGAACCGCGAGATCGAACGCCTCAACGGTATCTACCGCAACCTGTTGGTCAACAGCGGCGTGACCTTGCTGCAGGGCCATGCGCGCCTGACCGGTGCCCACGAGGTGGAAGTCGAAGGCCAGCGCTACAGCGCCGAGCACATCCTCATCGCCACCGGCGGCTGGCCGCAGGTGCCGGACATCCCCGGCAAGGAGCTGGCGATCACCTCCAACGAAGCCTTCTACCTCAAGGACCTGCCGCGCCGGGTGCTGGTGGTGGGCGGCGGCTACATCGCCGTGGAGTTCGCCGGCATCTTCCAGGGCCTGGGCGCCGACACCACGCTGCTGTACCGCGGTGAACTGTTCCTGCGTGGATTCGACGGTTCGGTGCGCACGCACCTGAAGGAAGAGCTGGAAAAACGCGGCATGAACCTTGAGTTCAACGCCGACATCCAGCGCATCGACAAGCTCGACGACGGCAGCCTCAAGGCCACCCTCAAGGACGGTCGCGAGCTCGTTGCCGACTGCATCTTCTACGCCACCGGGCGCCGGCCGATGCTGGATAACCTGGGCCTGGAGAGCACCGGCGTCGAACTGGACCCGCGCGGCTTCATCCGCGTCGACGAACAGTACCAGACCACCGAACCGTCGATCCTGGCCATCGGTGACGTCATC
Organism: Pseudomonas carassii; assembly: GCF_036324045.1. NCBI lineage: Bacteria > Pseudomonadati > Pseudomonadota > Gammaproteobacteria > Pseudomonadales > Pseudomonadaceae > Pseudomonas > Pseudomonas carassii. The sequence goes on from NZ_JAZDCT010000017.1 coordinate 120,115, forward strand.
GGCCGTGTGCAGCTCACCCCCGTGGCCCTGGCCGAGGGCATGGCCGTGGCCCGGCGCCTGTTCAAGCCCGAGCAGTACCGCACGGTCGACTACCAGAACATCCCGACCGCGGTGTTCAGCCAGCCGCCGATCGGCACCGTGGGCCTGACCGAGGAGCAGGCCCTTGCCGCCGGGCACAAGGTGCAGATCTTCGAGAGCCGCTTCCGGGCGATGAAGCTGACCCTGACCGATATCCAGGAAAAGACCCTGATGAAGCTGGTGGTCGACGCCGACACCGACAAGGTGCTGGGCTGCCACATGGTCGGGCCGGACGCCGGCGAGATCATCCAGGGCCTGGGGATCGCCCTGAAGGCGGGGGCGACCAAGCAGCAGTTCGACGAGACCATTGGCGTGCACCCGACCGCCGCCGAAGAGTTCGTGACCATGCGCACTGTCACCCGCTGATAGGCGTTATCCCCGATCGCGGGGCCAGCC